>NZ_JBQENC010000039.1:0-307 GCF_052044485.1 Pseudoxanthomonas sp. 22568 | reverse complement strand
CCCGCACCCAGATCCTGCAGCAGGCCGGCACGGCCATGCTGGCCCAGGCCAACCAGGTGCCGCAGAACGTACTGAGCCTGTTGCAACGCTAACCCTCGCGTCCCCGATGGCACGGCGGGGAATCGTTGAAAACTCGTTCCCCGTGCAGAGAACGCCTAAGGAGTCGAACTCATGGCACAAGTGATCAACACCAACACGATCTCGCTGAATGCCCAGCGCAACCTGGGCACCAGCGGTGCATCGCTGGCCACCACCATCCAGCGGCTGTCTTCCGGCCTGCGCATCAACAGCGCCAAGGACGACGCCG
>NZ_JBQENC010000038.1:0-310 GCF_052044485.1 Pseudoxanthomonas sp. 22568 | reverse complement strand
CGGCGTCGTCCTTGGCGCTGTTGATGCGCAGGCCGGAAGACAGCCGCTGGATGGTGGTGGCCAGCGATGCGCCGCTGGTGCCGAGATTGCGCTGTGCGTTCAGCGAAATCGTGTTGGTGTTGATGACTTGTGCCATGAAAGATTTCCTTCAGTGTTGCGACCGGGGTGGTGCCTGGCCGGGGCGGACGGGGAAAGAGTCCGCCCCGGCTTTGTCTCCGTGATTAGCGGAGCAGGCTGAGAACGTTCTGCGGCACCTGGTTGGCCTGGGCCAGCATGGCCGTGCCGGCCTGCTGCAGGATCTGGGTGCGGG
>NZ_JBQENC010000037.1:0-325 GCF_052044485.1 Pseudoxanthomonas sp. 22568 | reverse complement strand
CTTCCTTCGTGTCCCGACGTTTCCGTCGAGGTGAGCCGCACATTATGGCGACCCTTTGCTGCTTCGTCAAGCCCTCTTTCAGAGGAATTTGACTTTGAATCTCTTCGCTTCAGTGCCCGAGGGCTTTTCGTTGAAGCGAGCCGCCCATTATAGCGAGCGTTTGCACTTCGTCAACTACTTTTCGCAAAAACTTAAGGTCTCACTTTAGGTTTCTGCGGCAAGTGATCATTGAAAATCGAGTGCCTGCACAAATAGAAAACCCCCAGCCAATTGGCTGGGGGTTTTGGGGTAAAGCCCCTGGCGATGACCTACTCTTGCATGGCTT
>NZ_JBQENC010000036.1:0-369 GCF_052044485.1 Pseudoxanthomonas sp. 22568 | reverse complement strand
GCATCGCTGGCCACCACCATCCAGCGGCTGTCTTCCGGCCTGCGCATCAACAGCGCCAAGGACGACGCCGCCGGCCTGGCCATCTCCGAACGCTTCAGCACCCAGATCCGCGGTCTGGACGTGGCCGTGCGCAATGCCAACGACGGCATCTCGCTGGCCCAGGTCGCCGAAGGCTCGCTGACCGAAATCGGCAACAACCTGCAGCGCATCCGCGAGCTGTCGGTGCAGTCGGCCAACGCCAGCAACTCGTCATCCGACCGCGCCGCGCTGAACGCCGAAGTCAAGCAGCTGACCTCGGAAATCGACCGCGTCGCCAAGCAGGCCGATTTCAACGGCACCAAGCTGCTGGACGGCTCGTTCACCAGCCAG
>NZ_JBQENC010000035.1:0-459 GCF_052044485.1 Pseudoxanthomonas sp. 22568 | reverse complement strand
GCCCGCCGCGGCCGGTGAAGCCGACGATCACACCGAGGTCAACCAGCGCATCGGTCAGCTGCTGGGCGACGCCGCGCGCTATGAAACCGCAATCCTGGCGTTCCAGCAGGCGGTCGCGCAGAAGGACGCCGCCACGGTGGCGGCGATGATCGACTTCCCGTTCAAGACCACGGTCGATGGCAAGGCCACGACCATCCGGAATGCGCCGGAATTCATCGCCCAGTACGGCCGCATCGTCACCCCGGCGATGGCCGACGCGATCGTCCGCCAGCGCTACTCGGAACTGTTCGTCAACTACAAGGGCGTGATGTTCGGCAGTGGCGAGGCATGGCTCAACGGCATCTGCGTGGACAAGGCCTGCAACTCCTTCAACGTGCGCGTGGTGGCGCTGCAGCCGACCCGGTGAGTTCCCGTGTAGGAGCGACGTAAGTCGCGACCGTCGTCTATCGGGAATCAGGG
>NZ_JBQENC010000034.1:0-642 GCF_052044485.1 Pseudoxanthomonas sp. 22568 | reverse complement strand
TGGTCTGCAGGTTGGCGACCACCGAGGTGAAGCGGTTCTGCACCGCACCCAGGTCGGCGCGCGCGCTGTTGACCGAGGTCAGGGCGGCATCGACGATTTCCAGCGCCTTCTGCGCGCCTTCGAACGTGGTGATGTCCAGGTCCTTGGCGAAGCTGGCGGTGGTGGTGGCCGCGGCGGTGGCATCGGCGATGCCGGTCAGGCCGATTTCGGTGGCGCCACCGGTGATGGTGCCGGCGGTGATGTCGAAGTCCTTGCCCGCCTTGACCGAGGTCATGATCACCTTGCCGGCGTCGGCGCCGGTGCCGACCGAGGCGGCCACGCCGGTCTCGCCCAGCTTGGCGTTCACGGCCGTGGCGATCGCCTGGGCGATGTCCGCGCCGGTCGCGCCGTTCTTCCACTCCACGTCGGCGATGGTCACGCCGTTGACCTGCATGCCCGCCAGCTTGCCGTCTGCGGTGGCCGCGGCGGCCGCGGTGGTGGCGGTCTGCTTGGCGGCGAACTTGACGTTGCCCAGCGCGTTGGCGCGGGCGTCGACCACCTTGTCGATGGCGATGGCCTGCGAGGCGTTGGCACCGACCTGGAACAGCTGGCTGGTGAACGAGCCGTCCAGCAGCTTGGTGCCGTTGAAATCGGCCTGCTTGG
>NZ_JBQENC010000033.1:0-668 GCF_052044485.1 Pseudoxanthomonas sp. 22568 | reverse complement strand
TGGTCTGCAGGTTGGCGACCACCGAGGTGAAGCGGTTCTGCACCGCACCCAGGTCGGCGCGCGCGCTGTTCACCGCGGTCAGCGCCTTGTCGACGATTTCCAGCGCCTGCTGGGCACCCTTGAAGGTGGAGATGTCCAGGTTGCTGGCGTACTGGTTGGCCGGGGCCGCCGCCGCCGCCGTGGCGGTGAAGGTCGGCGCGGCGATGCCGGTCCAGGTGCCGACCGTGGCGGTGATGGCCTTGAAGCTGCCGTCGGCGTTGACGCTGTCCTTGACCGAGGTCAGATCGATGCCGGTGCCGGCGGCGTTGACTTCGGCGTACACGCCGCTTTCGCCCATCTTGGCGTTGATGGCGGTCACCAGCGCCGCGCGCGCGGCCTTGCCGGTGGTGGCCGCGTCGGCGCCCTGCTTGACGTCGACGGTATCGATGGCGACGCCGTTGATGACCAGGCCGGTGACCTTGACGTCGCCGTTGGTGCCCGGATCCGCGGCGGCCAGCGCGTTCTTGTCGAACTTGGCGCCGCCCAGCGCGTTGGCCTTGGCGTCCACCACCTTGTCGATGGCGATGGCCTGCGAGGCATTGGCGCCGACCTGGAACAACTGGCTGGTGAACGAGCCGTCCAGCAGCTTGGTGCCGTTGAAATCGGCCTGCTTGGCGACGCGGTCGATT
>NZ_JBQENC010000032.1:0-744 GCF_052044485.1 Pseudoxanthomonas sp. 22568 | reverse complement strand
TCAGTTCGGCGGTTTCCTTGGCGAAGTCCGTGTCGCGGATGCGGCTGCGCGAGGCGGCCAGGTTTTCCGAACTGGTCTGCAGGTTGGCGACCACCGAGGTGAAGCGGTTCTGGATGGCGCCGAGGTCGGCGCGCGCGCCGTTCACCGCGGTCAGCGCCTTGTCGACGATTTCCAGCGCCTGCTGGGCGCCGGCGAAGGTGGTGATGTCCAGATCCTTGACGAAGCTGCTGGCCGCGGCGGTCATCGTGCCGCCGTTGGTGCTGGTCTCGGTCAGGCCCAGGTTGGCGGCGGTCGCCACGGTGGCGCCGGTCACCGCCGGACCCGTGTAGGCGAGGGCGAAGGTCTGCCCGTCCTGGGTCGAGGTCAGGTTCAGCACGCCGGCCTTCACTTCGGCGTAGACGCCGGTTTCGCCCAGCTTGGCGTTGATCGCCGCGGCGGTGGCCTGGGTGATCGACTGGCCGGCCTTCACCTGGAAGGCACCGATGTCGACCGTGGTGGCGGTGCCGCCCGAGGGTGTCACCGAGATCTGCAACTGCGAGTAGGTGGTGTCGGCGGTGGCCGTGTCGGCGGCCAGCGCGGTGCCCTTGTAGACGTTGGCGAACTGCGCGCCGCCCAGGGTCTGCGAACGCGCGTCCACGACCTTGTCGATGGCGATGGCCTGGCCGGCGTTGGCGCCGACCTGGAACAGCTGGCTGGTGAACGAGCCGTCCAGCAGCTTGGTGCCGTTGAAATCGGCCTGCTTGG
>NZ_JBQENC010000031.1:0-2285 GCF_052044485.1 Pseudoxanthomonas sp. 22568 | reverse complement strand
TCGCCGCGGGCGATGGCCTGCAAGAGTTGGGAGACCTGGTCCAGGTTGCCGTCGGTGGTTTCCATCAACTGGTTCAGGCCGGCGACCATGTCGCGGAAGTCGTACTGGTAGCGGTCGACCTCGCCGCGCTGGCTGAAGTCGCCGGCGGCCGCGGCGCTGGCCAGGCGCTTGATTTCGGCGTTGATGGCCGAAAGGCTCGCCTTGGTGGCGCGCATCGCCTCGGTGATGACCGCCTTCTCGCCCGGAAGATCTTCCATGTCCACCGACAGATCGCCGACGGCGTAGTGACGCATCACCTCGACGGCGCGCATCTTCACCTTGATGTGCTCTCCGATCAGCGTATTGGTGTCGCGTGCCATCCGGCCGTACTCGCCCGGGAACATGGATTCGTCCATCCGATAGCTGATCGTGCCTTCCTCGTGGCGTCGGGTCATTTCGCCCAGCGCGGCGATCAGCGCATGGATCTGGGATTGCATGCGCAGCATCGCGCCCTGCAAGTGTCCCAACTCGTCATCGCGATTCTGGGCGATGCGGTTGTTCAGCCGGCCTTCGGCGATGGCGTCGGAAACGCGCACGGCCTCGGCCAGTGGCTTGAGGATCTGGCGGCGCATCAACACGAACAGTGCGCCGCACAGCACGCCGGCGGCGATCAGCCCGACCACCATGATGGTGAACAGCAGCGAGCGGGCCTGCTGCATCAGCAGCGAGCGCGGCACCACCACGCCCAGGGCGAAGCGCTGCGCGGCCTGTCCGATCTGCAGCGGCACGTAGGCTTCCACCTGGTCCTCATCCGTGGCCGTATCGCGGCTTTCGCGGAAGACGGGTTGCCCCTTGGCGATGCTGGCCAGCACGGCACGGGTGTCGGCATCTTCCAGCTTGCGCCCGACCTTGGCCGAATCGGGATCGGCGACCACGGTGCCGGCCGGCGATAGCAGGCGGACGTGGCCTTCGCCCATCGGTCGCAACCTGGCGATGGACTTCTGCAGGGACTCCAGTGCGAAATCCACGGTCATCGCGCCGACGAATCTGTCGTTTTCCACAATCGGCGTGGCCAGCGTGGTCATCAGTATCTTGCGACCGCCAATCTCGTACTCGTAGGGCTCCAGTACCACCGGCTGCTTGAGCTTGCGCGGCAGCAGGTACCAGTCGCCATTGCCGGGGACTTCATAGTCGCGCAGCGCTTCCAGCACCGGCTGGCCATCGCTCCACGCCCAGTAGCTCATGAACCGGCCGGTGGCGTCATGACCTGCGGTGGTGACGTTTTCCGCATCCTTGCCGTCGAACGCATCCGGTTCCCAGATGGTGCCCACGCCGACCCATTCGGGATGGGTGACCAGTTGCTGGCGGATGATGGCGCTGGCGGTGCCGCGATCCAGGCCGGCATGTGCCCGCTGGCTGAGGAAACTGTTGCGGAGCGTCTCATTGGTCGAGAACGCGCGTTCCAGGTCTCCGGAGATCCGTTCCGCCTCCGCCTGTGCGAGGTTCTGCATGCTGGCTTGCGCGCTGTCCAACAGCGCATTGCTGCTGCGGATGTAGGTGATCAAGGCGGTGACGCCGAAGGCGAGCGCGGCGATCAGGGCCGTGCCGGACATCAGGCGGGTGGCGACGCTGCTGCTTGCGAAGTTCCGGAGTGAGCGGGTCATGAAAAAGGCCGGTAGCGAGGACGGGAGAATCACCAGGCCGGTGGGGGGGAGCGGTCTGCAATGCACTGCATCGGCCGGGCGATGCAGGGCTTTAGGCGTAATCGTGCTTTTGTGGAGGGTTGCGTGCTTGGAGATGCGTGAGGGAGGTAGAGAGAGCAAATCCCCCTCAATCCCCCTTCTTCGAAGGGGGAGGCAAAAGCAGGTCGTCCGTGGAGTTGACAGCCCCCTTGACCCGCCATTCGGCGGTTGCAAGCGAAAAAAGGGGGCGGGCACCCGCGTCAGCGGGTGACGGGGGATTGGCTTTTGGCGCCAAGAGCAAATCCCCCTCGGTCCCCCTTCTTCGAAGGGGGAGGCAAAAGCGGAAAGGCCGTGGTCAGAACTCCTGCCAGTCGCCGTCGGCCAGGGCCGGTTCGGGCTTGCGGCGAACTGGGGCGGCAGGCTTGCGCGGCGCGGGCCGTGCGGGCGCGCGCACGGGCGACGCGGCGACCACCGGCGTCGGCATCCGCGCGGCCGGGGCATGGCCGTCGAGCTCGAACACATCCACCGCCTCGGAGAGCAGGCGGGCCTGGTCTTCCATGCTGCGGGCGGCGGCGGAGGCTTCCTCGACCAGGGCGGCGTTCTGCTGGGTGGTCTCGTCCATCT
>NZ_JBQENC010000030.1:0-3870 GCF_052044485.1 Pseudoxanthomonas sp. 22568 | reverse complement strand
CGCGCTGGCTGAAGTCGCCGGCGGCCGCGGCGCTGGCCAGGCGCTTGATTTCGGCGTTGATGGCCGAAAGACTCGCCTTCACCGCATCGACCGTTTCGGTCATCAGCGCCTTCTCGCCGGGCAGGCGCGCGATGTCGACCGACAGATCGCCGATGGAGTAGCGCTGCATGATGCGCAGCGCGTCCAGGATTGCGGCCACGTGCTCGCCGACCAGACCGTTGGTCTCGCGCACCATGTCCCCGTACTCGCCGGGGAACGCGGATTCGTCCATGCGATAGCTGATGGTGCCTTCGTCATGGCGGCGCGCCATCTCGCGCTGCGCGCCGATCACCGCGCGCAACTGGTCCTGCATCCGGTGCATGCTTTCCAGCAGGCGCCCGGGTTCGTCGTGCGGTTGCTCGCCGATGGCGTTCTCCAGCCGGCCCGCGGCGATGGACTCGGCCACGCGGGTGGCGTGCCGCAGCGGCACCACGATGCGGGTGCCGATAATCCAGCTCAGCAGCACCACGATGATCACCAGCGTGCCGCCGGCCAGGGTCATGATGCCGGTGAACATCCACGCCTGGCCCTGTACGTCGTCCATGTACACGCCAGTGGCCACCACCCAGTTCCAGGTCTTGTAGGGCGCGGCATAGACGACCTTGGCGATCGGCTCGTCACCGCCCGGCTTGGGCCAGCGGAACTCGACGAAACCGCCACCGCGGCGCGCGGCTTCCACGCCCTCGCGATACAGCAACACGCCGTCCGGGCTGCGTTCGTCGCCAATCGGCTTGCCGGCCAGTTCCTTGCGGATCGGATGCATCAGCATGACCGGCTGCATGTCGTGGATGTAGTAGTAGTCCACGCCCTTGTTGCCGCGCATGCGCTCGATTGCCTTGAGCGCGTTCGCGCGGGCCGCCGCGGGGTCGAGTTCGCCGGATTTTTCCAGGCCTGCGTAGTGATCGAGGATGCCGAAGGTCAGCTCCACCCGGGTCTTCAGGCCCGCCTTGCGGGTTTCATAGAGATCCAGGTACTGCATGCGCGCGGCGATCACGGCCAGGGCCACGATGCCGATCGCGATCAGGACGGTGAGCAGGTTGAGTTTGTGCCGGACCGGCAGGTTGGCGAAGCGGCGGGACAGGTTCATGGCGAACTCGGGGGGAAGGAAAGTAGGGATCAGGCGGTGCGCCAGCGGAGAGCGCAGGCGCGAATGGACGCTCGGATGGGAGCCTGGTTAGGAGCGGCTTCCCGCCGCCTGCTCTTGGCTGCTTGAGCGTGCGCGCGGGAAGCCCGCGCCGGCGATGGCGCTCCTGCCGGATCGGATTCGCACGTACCCCGCGTGGTGTCGAACCGTGTCCACCATTGCCGCAGCCTGCGATGATTCCGGCGCGTGCTCGCGCTGCACGGAATGACGACGCCGATGGCCGGCACGGCCAGCATCAGGAGGAACTTGCCGCGCAGGGAAAGATCACTGGAACGCGGGCGGGATGCAGCGGACTTCATGGGGACTTCCGTTCACTTCTGGCAGAGGGGCGCTGGGCCCGGTAGTGCTATCGGCGCGGAGCGCGCGGGCGTTGAATCATCCTTGGTCGTAGGGGAATGCCTGACAGCCGGCCGCGCGGGGCGTGCGCGGACGCGGGGGAAGCCTGGCTCCCCCCGCGCGGGCGGTCATGCGCTGGAACCGTCGCGCGAAGCGGCGTCAGGCCGCTTCGGCTTCGGCGGTGTGTTCGGTCAGATCGGCGCTGTCGATCAGGGTCTCGATGTCCAGCAGGATCAGCATGCGGTCGTCGACGGTGCCGATACCGGAGATGAAGCGGGTATCGACACTGGCGCCGAACTCGGGGGTCGGGCGGATCTGATCCTGCTCCAGCGGGATCACGTCGGAGACGCTGTCGACCACGATGCCGACCACGCGGTCCTCGACGTTGAGCACGATCATCACGGTGAAGGCGTCATAGCGCGCTTCCTTCAGGCGCAGCTTCAGGCGCAGGTCGATGACCGGGACGATGGTGCCGCGCAGGTTGATCACGCCCTTGATGTACTCGGGAGCATCCGGCAGCCGGGTGACGGCGTCGTAACCACGGATCTCCTGGACCTTCAGGATGTCCACCCCGTAGTGCTCCTCGCCCAGCGCGAAGCTGAGGAACTCCGCGGCCGTGGTCTTGTTGTCGCTCATCGCAATGCTCCTGTGCATTCTGGCTGGGACGCGGAGGCGTCCTTCCCGCTACTCATCGGCCGGGAAGGCGGGGACTTTAGGCGGGGAGGCGAGGCGGCGCGCGGAACCGGGATGGGGACCGCAGAATCGGAGCGTCAGCCGATCCCGCGTTCGCGGGCGCTGCGCTGCCGTTCCATGCGGAAGATGTAGCGCTGGATCTGGGCGTCGCCGCCGCGCGGCAGGTCGGTGAACTGGCAGCCGGCGCGCCAGATTTCCCGGCCGTTGGGGCGGGACTGGCGGAACAGGTTCTTGACCATCAGCCGCACCTGCAGCGGCTCACCGTCCGGCAGCAGGAGCCGGCAGTCGGTGTATTCGCGAAAGGGACGGAACTCCGGGCGCTCCGGCGGCACTTCCACCGCCAGGCCTCCGCCGCTGATGTCCAGCACCCGCATTTCCACCCACTGCGGGTCCTCCTCGCCGACGGCGAACGGGATCAGGCAGCGCACCGGATACGAGACCGGCACCTGCAGGCGGTAGAACTCGCGCCGCTGCAGGCGCAGCACGCGCTCCGGCAGCGGTGCGCGGAAGGCGGTCTGGCCGTCCACGCGCAGGCGTTCGCAATCGGTCAGGGGAAACTGCACGTGCACGCGATCCAGCTGCGACACGCAGATGATCTGGGCCGCTTCCTCGACCGCGCGGTTGATGGTTTCGCTGATGCTGCCGTCGAACAGCAGGCTTCCCTCATCGGCGGCGAGCTCGATGAGCGCGGTGGGAAAGACATGGCCGCGCGGCACCAGGTGCGCGCTGATCAGGGCGCGGCGGTCGATCAGTGCCTGCAGCACCTGGCGAATGTCGCGCGGGTGCCGGAGCAGGTACTTCTCTTCCTCGTCGTACCGCACGGGTTCCTGGGTGGCGGCCTCGATCTGTTCGGACATGGGCTCGATGTGGGAAGCGGAAAATGGCCAGGCCCGGTGGGGAGCGGGACACCTGCCGATATATCGACCTCGTCACGGATTCTTTAGAGAAGGGGAGAGCGGTCGTGACGGGGATTGACCCGCGCAGTGGGAGCCGAGCGGTGTTTGTTGCTGGCGTGAAGAGCCAATCCCCCTCAATCCCCCTTCTTCGAAAGGGGAGGCAAAAGCAGGTCGTCCGTGGAGTTGACAGCCCCCTTTGACCCGCCGTTCGGCTGTTGAAAGCGCAAAAGGGGGCGGGCGCCTGCGAAGCAGTGGATTTGCTTTTGGCGCGAAGAGCTAATCCCCCTCAATCCCCCTTCTTCGAAGGGGGAGGCAACAGCGGGTCGTCTTTGCAGTGGATAGCCCCCTTGACCCGCCATTCGGCGGTTGCAAGCGAAAAAAGGGGGCGGGCACCCGCGTCAGCGGGTGACGGGGGATTGGCTTTTGGCGCCAAGAGCAAATCCCCCTCGGTCCCCCTTCTTCGAAGGGGGAGGCAAAAGCGGAAAGGCCGTGGTCAGAACTCCTGCCAGTCGCCGTCGGCCAGGGCCGGTTCGGGCTTGCGGCGAACTGGGGCGGCAGGCTTGCGCGGCGCGGGCCGTGCGGGCGCGCGCACGGGCGACGCGGCGACCACCGGCGTCGGCATCCGCGCGGCCGGGGCATGGCCGTCGAGCTCGAACACATCCACCGCCTCGGAGAGCAGGCGGGCCTGGTCTTCCATGCTGCGGGCGGCGGCGGAGGCTTCCTCGACCAGGGCGGCGTTCTGCTGGGTGGTCTCGTCCATCT
>NZ_JBQENC010000029.1:0-6422 GCF_052044485.1 Pseudoxanthomonas sp. 22568 | reverse complement strand
GCCGGCGGCCGCGGCGCTGGCCAGGCGCTTGATTTCGGCGTTGATGGCCGAAAGGCTCGCCTTGGTGGCGTCCATGGTTTCGGTCAGCGTCGCCTTCTCGCCGGGCAGGCGATCCATGTCCGGGCTCAGATCGCCGATGGCATAGCGCTGCATGATCCGCTGCGCGCTGCCAATCGCTTCCAGGTGCGAGGCGACCAGCGCGTTGGTGTCGCGCACCATCCGACCGTACTCGCCCGGGAACGCGCTGTCGTCCATGCGGTAGCTGATGGAACCTTCGTCATGGCGCTGCGCCATCTCCGACTGCGCGGCGATGACCGACTGCACCTGGTGCTGCATGCGCTGCATCGAGGCCAGCAGTTCGCCGACCTCGTCCTTGCGCGAGGTGTCGATGCTGCCGTCCAGCTTGCCACGCGAAACGTCGTTGGCCACCCGTACGGCCTCGCCGACCGCGCGGGCGATGGCGCGGGCGAAGAACCAGGCCAGGACCAGGCCGCCGACGATGCCGGCCACCAGCATGATCAGCAACAGCGAGCTGGATGCGGTGTAGGTGCTGGCGGAGTTCCGGGCGGTGACGGCGGTCTGGCGGTTGACTTCCTTCAGCAGGGCATCCAGCGAGGCGGCCGCCTTGGCGTGCGCGTTCCAGGTGCCGCCGATGAAGGTATCGATGGCGTCGTCCTGCAGATCCAGCTCCAGCATCTCGTTGACGTCCTGGTAGGACTTGTACGCCTTGCCCCAGTCGGCCACGAAGGCCTCGTAGGCCTTGCGCTCGGCGGTGGTGGAGATCAGCGGCTTGTAGGCGGCGATGGCCTTGTCGATCTCCCCATGGATGCGCTTGGCGCGGCCACGCGCATCGTCCTTCACCGCGTCGCTGGCGCGGACCAGGGTGGTGAAGGAGGTGGCGCGGTATTCGCCGATCAGGCCACGCAGCGCGCCCGCGGTGCTCACGCTGGGCAGCGTGTTGTCTGCCATCTCGCGGGTCACGCCGTTGAGCGACTTCAGGCCGATGAAGGAGGAGACGCCCTGCACCAGCATCAGCACGAGCACGATGCCGAAGGCCAGCATCATCTTCTGGGTCAGGCGGAGGTTCTGGATCCACTGCATGAAAGGTTTCCTCGGTCCGGGGCGGACGACGTCGCGGGCGGAGTGGCTGGCGAAGGAAGGGGACACCGGCGGCCCGCAGCGCGGCGCCGCCGACGGGAACGGGCGATCAGCGCATCGATGCCAGCTTGAGGTTGCTCGGCGAGGTCACCACGATTTCGGCGCGCGAGCTGTCGCGCTGGATGCTGCCGATCACGCACACGTCCTTGCCTTCCAGGGTTTCCGGCGCGGGCTTGAACTTGCCGCGGTCCGAACCCGGGATGCGGGCGGTGAAGGTGTGGCGCGGGAAGTCGCCGCCCATGTACAGGAAGGTCGGGGTGCCTTCGGAGTTTTCGGCGAAACGGGCCTTGCCGACCTTGCCGCAGACGGTGCCGTCGCGGCCGGCGAAACGCACCGCCTTGTCGGCCGGGATGGCGTCGGTGATCTGGGCCTGGCCGTTGGCGCGCTCGGCCGGCAGCAGCAGGGCGGCGCCCACGACGGCGGCCGACAGGGTGACGAGGGTGGCGATCTTCATGGGTGCTCTCCGGGAAGGGACAATCGATGACGCCGAAGGCGTCTTGAAGGCAGTCATCGGCCCCTCCGGGGCGAACTTGAGTCGGCGCGGCCGCCGGCCCGCGTGTTCGCGGACGGCGTCACATTTTTGCGTCAGGCCGGACTGGCCAGACCGGTCGGTGCGGCCGCCACCAGGGTGGTCAGGATCCAGCCGTCGTTGAAACACACCTCGATGCCCTGGAAGCGGACACCGTCCAGGGTCGTCACCGGGAACAGCCGGCGTGGCGCGCGACGGCGCTGCCGCTGCACGTCCCGCAGCCAGGTTTCGGGATCGCTGTCCAATGCCACGCCCTGCCGCAGGCGATGCGCATGGCGGATGACGTCGGCGAAGCGGACCACGCCCGGTGGAATGCCGTGCAGGCGGATGTAGGCGTCGTTGGCCATCACCAACTGATCGTCCGGGTTGTACATCGCCACCGGGGTATCGGCGATGTCGATGCCCTGCAGCAACTGCGCCAGCACCGCGGGTTCGCGCGGCGACAGCGCCGGGCGCAGGGGCGAACGTGGCGGCGAACGTGGCGGGGTGCCGTCGATTGCGGAGGAAGCGGCGGGCGCGGCGCTGCGTTCGGCGATGCGGTCGCGGCCGTCGTACTTGGCGCGATACAGGGTCAGGTCGGCCTGGCGGATCCAGGTCTCCGGACTGTCGATGTCGGCGGACAGCTCGGCCACGCCGAAGCTGGCGGTGATGGTGCGATGGCGTGAAAGCGGCGCCTCGTGCAGGCGCCGATGCAGCCGGCGGACCACTTCCATCGCCTCGGGCAGCGGCGTCAGCGGCAGCAGGATGCCGAACTCCTCGCCGCCGTAGCGTCCGGGCACGTCGATGTCGCGCAGATTGGTGCGCAGCAGATCCGCGAACCGGCGGATCACGGAATCGCCCTCCGCGTGGCCGTACAAATCGTTGATCTGCTTGAAGTGATCCAGATCCGCCAGCACCAGCGTGGCGGGCTGGCCGGTGCGGCGGCTACGGGCGAATTCCGCGCGCACGGTGTCTTCCCAGTGGCTGCGGTTGAACAACCCGGACAGCCCGTCGTGCCAGCCGCGCAGTTCCAGTTCGTTGCGGCGGTGGTGCAGGCCGCGGGTGACGTCGTAGCCGACGTGCAGCAGGGCCAGCGGCGCCAGCAACGCCAGCGGCAAGCTGGCCAGGAACGAGAGGCCGTCCAGCCCCGGCAACCAGTGCAGGCCGTAGATGGGAATGCCCACCAGCACGCCCAGCGCGAAGGCCAGCAGATTGCCCGCGAGCAGGCGCGGGCCGCCGCCGAACATGGCGGCAAAGCAGGTCACCGCGAGCAGCGCCGCGCTGATCGGCAGGTTGAACGCGATCAGCGGCAGCGCCATCCCGGCGAGCACGCCATCGACCAGGACGTTCTGCATCTCCGCGCGGTTGGGATGGCGGCTGCGGCGATAGCGCCAGCGCGCCAGGTGCGGCCAGCCCAGGCCGATCAGCAAGGTGCTGATCCAGTGTCCGGACGAGACCTGCAGCGCCCACATCGCCGGCACCATCGCCGCCAGCGCCAGCGCGCTGGCGATGACATGCAGCAGGTACAGCCGATGCGGATAGATGAGGTGCGGTGTGAGCGAATACGCCGCCGGCAACCGCTGCACCGGCGGCGTGCGCGGGACGGCGCTCATGGCGCGTGCGCGGCCTCGTCCCCGGACGCCGGCATCGTCACGTAGTCGTTGTTGCCCAGCCAGTGCTCCAGTGCCGGCGCGGGCAGCGGCGCGGAGAACAGGTAGCCTTGCAGCACCGGGAAGCCCTGTTCGGCCAGGAACGCATGCTGCGCGCCGGTTTCCACGCCCTCGGCCACCACCTTCATGCTCAGGCTCTCGCCGATGCGCAGCACCGAGGTGGTCAGGGTGCGGGCGATGGCGCTGCTGTCGATGTCGCGGACGAAGCTCTGGTCGAGTTTGAGCTCGTAGATGGGCAGTCGGTGCAGGTGGCTGAGGCTGGAGTAGCCGGTGCCGAAATCGTCCAGCGACAGGCGCACGCCCATCACGTAGATCGCCTCGATGTTCTCCAGCACGTCCGGATTGGGATCCAGCATCACGCTCTCGGTGATTTCCAGGATCAGATCGTCCGGGTGCAGGCCGTGGGCATCCAGGCAACTGGCGATCTGCAGCGACAGATCCGGATCGCGGAAATTTATCGCCGAGACGTTCACCGCCACCCGGGGCACCCGCAGTCCACGACCGCGCCAGTCGGCCATCTGCGCGCAGGCGTGTTCCAGCACCCACAGGCTGAGGTCGGCGATCAGGCCGCATTCCTCGGCCACCGGCACGAAGCGCGAGGGCGGCACGGTGCCCAGCTCCGGATGCTCCCAGCGCAGCAGCGCTTCCACGCCATACAGGGTGGGTTCGCCGCCGCCGCTGATCTGCGGCTGGTAGTGCAGGCTGAACTGGTCGGCCAGCAACGCCTCGCGCATCGCGGTTTCCAGCGAGACACGTTCCTGCGCGACCCGGTTCATGTCGCCGCTGAAGAAGCGCACGCTGCCGCCACCGTCGGACTTGGCGCGATACATCGCCATGTCGGCGTGGCGCAGCAGCAGATCGATGTCGCGGCCGTCGTCTGGATAGATCGCCACGCCGATGCTGGCGCTGGGATGCAGGGTCATCACACCGGCGGTGGCCGGGCGCGCGATGGCGCCCAGCAGGCGTTCGGCGACGCTGGCGGCCTGTTCGGTCGAACATTGCGGCAACACCGCGACGAACTCGTCGCCAGCCTGGCGGCCGATCAGGTTGGGACCGGGCAGCTCCTCGGCCAGGCGCGCGGCGATGTCGCGCAGCAGGCCGTCGCCGGCGGCGTGGCCCTGCGCCTCGTTGACGCGCTTGAAGCGATCCACGTCGATGAACAGGACCGCCGCCTGGGCGCTCAGCTGGGCGGAGTTGGCCAGGACCTGTTCGGCCTTGGCGCTGAACATGATCCGGTTGGGCAGGCCGGTCAGGGTGTCGTAGAAGGCGAGTTGGTGGACCCGCTCGTTGGTCTGCTCGCGTTCCATCGCAAGCGCGCACAGGTGCAGGCAGGTGTCGGCGATGCGGCGGTGCAGATCATTGGGTTCGCCCCGTTCCCGATAGTAGAAGCAGAGCGTGCCGAGCACGCGCCCGCTGCTGGATTTGATCGGGCTGGAGAAGCAGGCATGCAGGCCGTTGCCGAGCAGCAGATCGCGGAAGCCCAGCATCAGCGGATCGGTGGCGACGTCCGGCACGTGCACCGGGCGACCGCGCCAGGCGGCGGTGCCGCAGGCGCCCACGCGCGGTCCGATCGCCAGGCCATCGCTGGCGGCCACCAGCGCGGCCGGTAGGCTGGGCGCGGCCAGCGGCCGCAGCCGGCCATCGCCATCCACCGCCAGCACGGACACCGCGACTTCCGGGGCGATGCGCTCGACTTCCCGGCACATCAGGGTCATCACGTCGGCCACCGGCTGCTCGCGCACCATCGCGTCCAGCACCTTGTGATGCAGGACCTGGTGGGCCTTGGTCTGGGTGATGTCGGTCAGCACGCTGACCAACCCGATGGTGCGGCCGTCGTCATCGAGGACCGGATTGATCGCGGCCGATACCCACAACGGACGTCCGCTCTTGGTGTAGAGCAGCACTTCGGTCTGCATGCCTTCCGACAGCGCGAGCGAGCGCTCGATGAGGTCGCCCAGCTGCGGCTCGGTGTGCGGGCCGGAAAGCACTTCGGTGGGCTTGCGGTTGCGCAGGTCTTCCAGCTCGTAGCCCAGCATGCGGGTGAAGCCGCTGTTGACGTACAGGACCTGGCGGTTGGGTGCGCTGACGAAGATGGCGTTGTCGCTGCGATCCACCACCAGCGACAACTGGCGCATGCGTTCACGCTGCAGGCGCACGTCGGTGAAGTCGCGCAGTGCGGCGGTATGGAACTGGCGGCCGCCGGCTTCGACCGGCGACATCGTCAGCGAGGCGGTGATGCGGCGGCCGTCGCCGCGTTCCAGCATCACCTCGCGATGGCCGCCAATCCAATGCGCGGCGCAGGCGTGGTCGGGCAGATCAGCGCCACCTTCGACCGGGCAGGGCAGGAAGTGGTGCAGCGGCTGCCCCAGCGCCTGCGTCCGCGGCACGCCCCAGAGCTTCTCGGCGGCGGTATTGAACAGCAGGATGCGATTGCGCTCGTCGAGCACGAGCACCGCGTCGTTGGACTGCTCCAGGGTCTGGAACAGCAGATCGAATGCGGTGTCGACCGAGGCGGGCGCGGACACGGATGCTTTCATGCCCTGTCACCGCGCAAGGAGCACCGCCCCGATGCGAGGATCGGGCGGGCATGGCGGCGATGGGGAGGAAAGTCGGGGCTCATGCGCCATCCGTTGGTTCCAGGCGGGATCAGATATCGGCCACGGACGCGTTCGCTTGAGGCCGACATGCCCGGTGGTCGGACCAATGGCATGGCGGGCGCGGTCATGGGCGATTCGTAGTTGTTCAGAAGGTCTGCCACTCCGCGTCCGCGAGCGCGGGCGCGGCGGGTTCGCGATGCGGCGTGGGCTTGCGGGGGGAGAGCGTGCGGCTGGAGGCCACGCGGGTAGGAGCGGCCTCCGGCCGCGAGCTCTTGGCGGGGTGGGTACCGTTCGCGCGAAGAGCTCGCGCCGGGGACGGCGCTCCTACCGACGGGTTGCTGTCTTCGATGACGAACACGTCGACGGCTTCGGCCAGGCCCTGCGCCTGCTGCTCCATGCTGCGGGCGGCGGCGGAAGCCTCCTCGACCAGGGCGGCGTTCTGCTGGGTGGTCTCGTCCATCTGGGTGATGGTCTGGTTGACCTGCTCGA
>NZ_JBQENC010000028.1:0-18571 GCF_052044485.1 Pseudoxanthomonas sp. 22568 | reverse complement strand
CGCACCAAGCCGCACGTGAACGTGGGCACGATTGGTCACGTTGACCACGGCAAGACGACGCTGACGGCGGCGCTGACGAAGGTGGGTGCCGAGCGCTTTGGCGGCGAGTTCAAGGCGTACGACGCGATTGACGCGGCGCCGGAAGAGAAGGCTCGCGGCATCACGATTTCGACGGCGCACGTGGAATACGAAAGCCCGACGCGCCACTACGCGCACGTGGACTGCCCGGGTCACGCGGACTACGTGAAGAACATGATTACCGGTGCGGCGCAGATGGACGGCGCGATTCTGGTGTGCTCGGCCGCGGACGGCCCGATGCCGCAGACGCGCGAGCACATCCTGCTGTCGCGCCAGGTGGGCGTGCCGTACATCGTGGTGTTCCTGAACAAGGCGGACATGGTGGACGACGCCGAGCTGCTGGAACTGGTGGAAATGGAAGTTCGCGAGCTGCTGACCAAGTACGAGTTCCCGGGCGACGACACCCCCATCATCCACGGTTCGGCGCGCCTGGCGCTGGAAGGCGACCAGTCGGAGATTGGCGTGCCGGCCATCCTGAAGCTGGTGGAAGCGCTGGACACGTTCATTCCGGAGCCGCAGCGTGACGTGGACAAGCCGTTCCTGATGCCGGTGGAAGACGTGTTCTCGATTTCGGGCCGTGGCACGGTGGTGACCGGTCGTATCGAGCGCGGCATCATCAAGGTGGGCGACGAAATCGAAATCGTCGGTATCCGTCCGACCCAGAAGACCACGGTCACGGGCGTGGAAATGTTCCGCAAGCTGCTGGACCAGGGCCAGGCGGGCGACAACGCGGGCCTGCTGCTGCGCGGCACCAAGCGTGACGACGTGGAGCGTGGCCAGGTGCTGGCCAAGCCGGGTTCCATCACCCCGCACACCGAGTTCGAGGCCGAGGTGTACGTGCTGTCGAAGGACGAGGGTGGCCGTCACACGCCGTTCTTCAAGGGTTACCGTCCGCAGTTCTACTTCCGCACCACGGACATCACCGGTGCGGTGACGCTGCCGGAAGGCACCGAGATGGTGATGCCGGGCGACAACATCAAGATGACCGTGCAGCTCATCAACCCGGTGGCGATGGACGAAGGTCTGCGTTTCGCCATTCGCGAAGGCGGTCGTACCGTCGGCGCCGGCGTCGTGGCCAAGATCATCAAGTAAGCTGCTGTTCCGGCGAATCGCTTCGCCGGACCTCGCGAACGGCGGGCCGGAACCTCGGTCCGCCTTCGCCGTCTAAGGGAAACCTTTAGCAAATCGATACGCCAGTAGCTCAATTGGCAGAGCAGCGGTCTCCAAAACCGCAGGTTGGGGGTTCGAGTCCCTCCTGGCGTGCCACACCGGCGGAGTCTTCCGCACAGGGCCGGCATGCATGGCCGGCCCCTTAGAGCAAAGAGCGACACTGACTTGAACAGCAAGGTCGAACAATCCAAAGGCGGCGCATCCGCCGGCGACATCGCCAAGTACGTGCTGGCCGCTGCCCTCGTGGTCGCGGGCCTGGTGGCGTGGTGGTGGTTCAATGGCCAGTGGGCCACGCCGCTGCGTTCGCTGGCGGTCGCGGCCGGCTTGGTCCTGGGCACGGTCGTGTTCCTGACCACCGGCAAGGGCCGGGACACCCGGGAATTCCTGTCCGAATCGCGGTTCGAGTTGCGCAAGGTGGTCTGGCCGACCCGCCAGGAAGCGACCCGCATGACCTGGGTGGTGGCGATCGTCGTCATCATCCTGAGCCTGCTGCTGGCAGGCTTCGATTTCGCCATCAAATGGGCGATCGAGTTGTTCCTGGACTACGGCCGCTGAGGAGAATGTCGCAGTGAAGCGTTGGTACGTGGTTCACGCCTATTCGGGCTTCGAGAAGTCGGTTGCACAGGCGCTGCGGGATCGCATCGTCCGCAACGACATGCAGGAAAAGTTCGGCGACGTCTTGGTTCCGACCGAGGAAGTGGTCGAGATGCGCTCCGGCCAGAAGCGCCGTTCCGAGCGCAAGTTCTTCCCGGGCTATGTCCTGGTCCAGATCGAGACCCATGACGAGGCGGGCATCCCGCGCATGGACAACGAGAGCTGGCATCTGGTCAAGGAAACCAGCAAGGTGCTGGGCTTCATCGGCGGCACCGCCGATCGCCCGCTGCCGATCCGTGACGAGGAGGCCGCCGCCATCCTGGACCGCGTTCAGGAAGGTGTGGAAAAGCCCCGTCCCAAGGTGCTGTTCGAGCCGGGCGAGATGGTCCGGGTCATCGACGGCCCGTTCAACGACTTCAACGGTGTGGTCGAGGAAGTCAACTACGAAAAGAGCCGCCTGCGCGTGGCGGTGCTCATTTTCGGCCGCTCCACCCCCGTGGAGCTGGAATTCGGCCAGGTCGAGAAGGCCTGACCCCCCTCCCGGCGTGCCTCCGGCACGGCCAGGAAAACCCTGATATACTGCGCGGCTCCCTGTCCAAAGGAGCCGGGCAGGGCACCCGCCGCCGCAAGGCGGCTTCCGTGCGTCTACAACGCGAAGCCGGGACGCGTGATTTTCCCGGTCCGATGGGGAGCCTGCAAAACAGGCGCTAGCACCCGGAGAGAACTCAAATGGCTAAGAAAGTTGTTGGTTACATCAAGCTGCAGGTGAAGGCCGGCCAGGCCAACCCCTCGCCGCCGGTCGGTCCGGCCCTGGGCCAGCGCGGCCTGAACATCATGGAATTCTGCAAGGCGTTCAACGCCGCCACGCAGAAGCTGGAACCGGGCCTGCCGATTCCGGTGGTCATCACCGCCTATTCCGATCGTACGTTCACCTTCATCACCAAGACGCCGCCGGCGACCATCCTGCTGAAGAAGGCCGTGGGCATCCAGTCCGGCTCCAAGCGCCCGAACACCGAGAAGGTGGGCAAGGTGACCCGCAAGCAGCTGGAAGAGATCGCCAAGGCGAAGGAACCCGACCTGACCGCGGCCGACCTGGACGCAGCAGTTCGCACGATCGCGGGTTCGGCCCGCTCCATGGGCCTGACGGTGGAGGGTTAAGAGATGGCACAGACCAAGCGACAGAAGGCCATCCTGGCCGCAGTGACCCCGGGCAAGGCATATGCCATCGACGAGGCGCTGAAGATCATCAAGTCCGCCACCAAGGCCAAGTTCGTCGAGTCCGTCGACGTTGCCGTGCGCCTGGGTGTGGACGCCAAGAAGTCCGACCAGCAGGTTCGCGGTTCGACCGTGCTGCCGGCCGGTACCGGCAAGTCGGTGCGCGTGGCGGTGTTCGCCCCGGCCGGCGCCAAGGCTGACGAAGCGGCCGCCGCCGGCGCCGAAGCCGTCGGCATGGACGATCTGGCCGAGAAGATGCTGGCCGGCGACATCAACTACGACGTGGTCATCGCCACGCCGGACGCGATGCGCGTGGTCGGCAAGCTGGGCACCGTGCTGGGCCCGCGCGGCCTGATGCCGAACCCGAAGGTCGGCACCGTGTCACCGAACCCGGCCGAAGCCGTGAAGAACGCCAAGTCGGGTCAGGTGCGCTACCGCACCGACAAGGCCGGCATCATCCACTGCACCATCGGCAAGGCCAGCTTCGAGGACGAAGCGCTGAAGAACAACCTGCAGGCCCTGCTGGCCGATCTGGTCAAGGC
Source organism: Pseudoxanthomonas sp. 22568 (assembly GCF_052044485.1). Classification (NCBI taxonomy): domain Bacteria; kingdom Pseudomonadati; phylum Pseudomonadota; class Gammaproteobacteria; order Lysobacterales; family Lysobacteraceae; genus Pseudoxanthomonas; species Pseudoxanthomonas sp. 22568. Next base: position 14,972 of record NZ_JBQENC010000028.1, on the reverse strand, counting down.
CAAGCCGGCCACCGCCAAGGGTCAGTACCTGCAGAAGATCTCGGTCAGCTCGACCATGGGTCCCGGCGTCACCGTCGACCAGTCGTCGCTCAACCTGAAGTGATGAACCGGCCCGCGCGCCTGGCGCGTGGGCTGCCGGTTCATCATCCCTGCGAAAGCAGGAATCCATTGGAATCTTGAAGATTCCTGGATCCGGCCCACGCAGGGAAACGCAACAAGGCAGCCTCCGCGAGGACGTTGCCGAACATTTGAGGGCAATCGCAACGGAATCCGTTCCCGAGCGATAGCCGTCAAAGACCGCAGGTGCGGTCCGCGCGCATCGACGACGGGCACGGAAGCTCGTGTTGGCAGGGAATCGCCGTCGATGGAAGCGGGATCGCTTAATCCGGACCCGAAAGGGGACGCGCCTGCGCAGATGGTGCCGCCTTCTGGAAATTTCCTGGTGCAGATTCATGCCAGTCAGAAAGGCCACCGCCGGGGCTCGCGCCCCCGGTACCCAGGATGGGTGCCGTCCAGGACCGCAAGCGGCAGGAGCCGCGAGCGGAATCAACAAGTGAGGAGTGTATGGCTCTCAATCTGTCCCAGAAGCAAGAAGTAGTCGCCGAACTGGCAGACGTCGCCGCCAAGGCGCACTCCCTGGTCGCCGCCGAATACGCAGGCATCACGGTCACCCAGATGACCGCGATGCGCAAGAAGGCGCGTGAGACCGGCGTGTTCCTGAAAGTTGTCAAGAACACCCTGGCTTCCCGTGCCGTCGAAGGTACCGAATACGAGTGCGTCAAGGAAAAGCTCGTCGGTCCGCTGCTGTATGCGTTTTCGACGGAAGAACCCGGCGCTGCCGGGCGTCTGATCAAGGAATTCGCCAAGGGCAACGACAAGCTGCAGGCCAAGGTGGTCTCGGTGGGCGGTCAGTTGTATCCGGCCAGCCACGTTGACGTGCTGGCGTCGCTGCCGACCCGTGATCAGGCCCTGGCCATGCTGGCCCGCGTCCTGGCCGAACCGGCCGCGATGTTCGCCCGTGCCGTCAAGGCCGTGGGCGACAAGCAGGGTGGCGGCGAAGCCGTCGCCGAAGCTGCGGCCGAAGCCTGAGTTCGACGTCTTAACGGTTCACTGAACCCTTTCCCAAGATAAATTTCCAAAAGGTAAACACAATGTCCCTTTCCAACGAACAGATCGTCGACGCCATTGCCGGCAAGACCCTGATGGAAGTGATGGAGCTGGTCAAGGCCATCGAAGAGAAGTTCGGCGTCTCCGCCGCCGCCCCGGTCGTCGCTGCTGCCGGTCCGGCCGCCGCCGCCGCCCCGGCCGAAGAGCAGACCGAGTTCACCGTCACCCTGAAGACCGCCGGCGAGAAGAAGGTCGAAGTCATCAAGGCCGTCCGCGCCATCACCGGCCTGGGCCTGAAGGAAGCCAAGGACCTCGCCGAGGCCGGTGGCGTCCTGAAGGAAGCCGCTTCGAAGGAAGACGCCGAGAAGATGAAGAAGGACCTCGAGGCCGTCGGCGCCACCGTCGAAGTGAAGTAAGCAACATCCGTCGCCACGCAACATCGGCGGCAAACCGAGGCCGGGGGCGCAAGCCCCTGGCCTTCGGTCGTTTCAACGGGAATAGGGAATAGGGAATAGGGAATCGCTGGAGCACGGCCCGAAAGGCCGCTTTTCTGACGATTCTCCATTCCCTATTCCCGATTCCCGCCAAAGCGAGTTTGTAGTTGGAAGCAGCAGCAGAAGGCGTGCTGGTGCCGGCAATACCAGCGGCTTCCAACTGAAAATTCTCCCGTTCGAAAGAATGTTCCCCCGGGGTCGCGGACGCGCGGCCCCCGATGCCAAAGGCACTCCCATGACGACATACTCGTTCACCGAGAAGAAGCGCATCCGCAAGGACTTCGGCAAACAGCGTTCGATCCTCGAAGTCCCCTTCCTGCTTGCCATCCAGGTCGACTCCTACCGCGAATTCCTGCAGGAATTCACCGAGCCGTCCAAGCGCGAGGATCGCGGCCTGCACGCCGCCCTCAAATCGGTGTTCCCGATCTCCAGCTACAGCGGCAATGCCGCGCTGGAATACGTTGGCTACAAGCTGGGCGAACCGGTGTTCGACGAGCGCGAGTGCCGCAACCGTGGCCTGAGCTACGGCGCCCCGCTGCGCGTCACCGTGCGCCTGGTCATCTATGACCGCGAATCGTCGACCAAGGCGATCAAGTACGTGAAGGAGCAGGAGGTCTATCTGGGCGAAATCCCGCTGATGACCGAGAACGGCACCTTCATCGTCAACGGCACCGAGCGCGTCATCGTTTCCCAGCTGCACCGCTCGCCGGGCGTGTTCTTCGACCACGACCGCGGCAAGACCCACAGCTCGGGCAAGCTGCTGTACAGCGCCCGCATCATCCCTTACCGCGGCTCCTGGCTGGACTTCGAGTTCGATCCCAAGGACGCGCTGTTCACCCGTATCGATCGTCGCCGCAAGCTGCCGGTGACCATCCTGCTGCGCGCGCTGGGCTACTCCAACGAGGAGATGCTCAACGAGTTCTTCGACATCAACACTTTCCACATCCTGCCCGAAGGCGTGCAGCTGGAACTGGTGTCCGAGCGCCTGCGTGGTGAAACCCTCAACTTCGACCTGGCTGACGGCGACAAGGTCATCGTCGAAGCCGGCAAGCGCATCACCGCGCGCCACGTGAAGCAGCTGGAGCAGTCCGGCATCTCCGCGCTGGCGGTGCCCGACGAGTACCTGGTCGGCCGCATCCTGTCGCACGACGTGATCGACGGCAACACCGGCGAACTGCTGGCCAACGCCAACGACGAGATCACCGAAGAGCAGCTGGTCAAGTTCCGCAAGGCCGGCGTCGACGCGGTCGGCACCCTGTGGGTGAACGATCTGGATCGTGGTCCGTACCTGTCCAACACCCTGCGTATCGATCCGAGCCGCACCCAGCTGGAAGCGCTGGTCGAAATCTACCGGATGATGCGTCCGGGCGAGCCGCCGACCAAGGACGCCGCGCAGAACCTGTTCCACAACCTGTTCTTCACCTTCGAGCGCTACGACCTGTCCAACGTCGGCCGGATGAAGTTCAACCGCCGTGTCGGCCGCAAGGAAGTCACCGGCGAGGCCGTGCTGTACGACAAGAAGTACTTCGGTTCGCGCACCGACGAAGAGGCCAAGCGCCTGGTCGCCGAACTGGGCGACACCTCGGACATCCTGGACGTGATCAAGGTCCTGACCGAGATCCGCAATGGCCGCGGCACCGTCGACGACATCGACCACCTGGGCAACCGCCGCGTGCGTTCGGTCGGTGAAATGGCCGAGAACGTGTTCCGCGTGGGCCTGGTCCGCGTCGAGCGCGCGGTCAAGGAGCGCCTGTCGATGGCCGAGTCCGAGGGGCTGACCCCGCAGGAGCTGATCAACGCCAAGCCGGTGGCCGCCGCGATCAAGGAGTTCTTCGGCTCCTCGCAGCTGTCCCAGTTCATGGATCAGAACAACCCGCTGTCGGAAGTGACCCACAAGCGCCGCGTCTCGGCGTTGGGCCCGGGTGGTCTGACCCGCGAGCGCGCCGGCTTCGAAGTGCGCGACGTGCACCCGACCCACTACGGCCGCGTCTGCACCATCGAGACTCCGGAAGGCCCGAACATCGGTCTGATCAACTCGCTGGCCGTGTACGCCCGCACCAACAATTACGGCTTCCTGGAAACCCCGTACCGCAAGGTCGTGGACGGTACCATCACCGACGAGATCGAGTACCTGTCGGCGATCGAGGAAAACGAGTACGTCATCGCCCAGGCCAATGCGCTGCATGACGCCAAGGGCCACCTGACCGAGCAGTTCGTGCCGTGCCGCTACCAGGGCGAGTCGCTGCTGAAGCCGCCGAGCGAAGTGGACTACATGGACGTCTCGCCGATGCAGACCGTGTCGGTCGCCGCGGCGCTGGTGCCGTTCCTGGAGCACGACGACGCCAACCGCGCGCTGATGGGCGCCAACATGCAGCGCCAGGCCGTGCCGACGCTGCGTGCGCAGAAGCCGCTGGTCGGTACCGGCATCGAGCGCGCCGTGGCGCGCGACTCGGGCGTGACCGTCAACGCGCGTCGCGGTGGCGTGGTCGAGCAGATCGACGCGGCCCGCATCGTGGTCAAGGTCAACGAGAGCGAGATCTCCGGCGAGCACGATGCCGGCGTGGATATCTACACGCTGATCAAGTACACCCGCTCCAACCAGAACACCTGCATCAACCAGCGTCCGCTGGTGAACGTGGGCGACGTGGTGGCGCGCGGCGACGTGCTGGCCGACGGTCCCTCGACCGACATCGGCGAACTGGCCCTGGGCCAGAACATGCTGATCGCGTTCATGCCGTGGAACGGCTACAACTTCGAAGACTCCATCCTGCTCTCCGAGCGCGTGGTGGAAGAGGATCGCTACACCACAATCCACATCGAAGAGCTGACCTGCGTCGCGCGCGACACCAAGCTGGGTCCGGAGGAAATCTCGGCCGACATCCCGAACGTCTCCGAGCAGGCGCTGAACCGCCTGGACGAGAGCGGCGTGGTGTACATCGGCGCCGAGGTGCGCGCCGGCGACATCATGGTGGGCAAGGTCACCCCGAAGGGCGAGAGCCAGCTGACTCCGGAAGAGAAGCTGCTGCGCGCGATCTTCGGCGAGAAGGCGTCCGACGTTAAGGACAGCTCGCTGCGCGTGCCGCCCGGCATGGACGGCACCGTCATCGACGTGCAGGTCTTCACCCGCGACGGCATCGAGAAGGACAAGCGCGCGCGCCAGATCGAGGAAAGCGAGATCAAGCGCGTCAAGAAGGACTTCGACGACCAGTTCCGCATCCTGGAAAGCGCCATCTATGCCCGCCTGCGTTCGCAGCTGGTCGGCAAGGTCGCCAACGGTGGTCCGGGCCTGAAGAAGGGCGACACCGTCAATGACGCCTACCTGGACGGCCTGAAGAAGGCCGACTGGTTCGCCATCCGCATGAAGGACGACGACGCCTCCGACGCCATCGAACGCGCCCAGAAGCAGATCCAGGCGCACGAGAAGGAGTTCGAGCGCCGCTTCGCCGACAAGCGCGGCAAGATCACCGCCGGCGACGACCTCGCCCCGGGGGTGCTGAAGATGGTCAAGGTCTACCTGGCCGTGAAGCGCCGCATCCAGCCGGGCGACAAGATGGCCGGCCGTCACGGCAACAAGGGCGTGGTGTCGACCATCGTGCCGGTCGAGGACATGCCGTACATGGCCACCGGCGAGACCGTGGACATCGTGCTGAATCCGTTGGGCGTGCCGTCGCGTATGAACATCGGCCAGGTGCTGGAAGTCCACCTGGGCTGGGCCGCCAAGGGACTGGGCCGGAAGATCCAGGCCATGCTGGAAGCCCAGGCCAAGGTCGCCGACCTGCGCAAGTTCCTGGACCAGATCTACAACCACGAAAAGAAGCTGGGCGAAGATCGCGTCGACCTGTCGCAGTTCAGCGACGAGGAACTGATCAACCTCGCGCGCAACCTGACCGACGGCGTGCCGATGGCCACCCCGGTGTTCGACGGCGCGGCGGAAGCGGAAATCAAGCACATGCTGGAACTGGCGGATCTGCCGATCAGCGGCCAGACCCAGCTGTTCGATGGCCGCACCGGCGAAGCGTTCGATCGCCACACCACGGTCGGCTACATGCACATGCTGAAGCTGAACCACCTGGTGGACGACAAGATGCACGCCCGCTCGACCGGCCCGTACTCGCTGGTCACCCAGCAGCCGCTGGGCGGCAAGGCGCAGTTCGGCGGCCAGCGTTTCGGCGAAATGGAAGTCTGGGCGCTGGAAGCCTACGGCGCGGCGCACACCCTGCAGGAAATGCTGACGGTCAAGTCGGACGACGTGCAGGGCCGCAACCAGATGTACAAGAACATTGTCGACGGCGAACACGAGATGGTCGCGGGCATGCCGGAATCCTTCAACGTGCTGGTGAAGGAAATCCGCTCCCTGGCCATCAACATGGAACTGGAAGACAACTGAGGTTCGGGATTGGTGATACGGGATTCGGGATTGGCAAGCGATTGCCTCCCGAATCTCCCGGATCCCCGCTCTGACGAATCCCCAATCTCGAATTCCGAATCCCGGAGAAAACCATGAAAGATTTGCTCAACCTCTTCAACCAGCAGCGCCAGACGCTGGATTTCGACGCGATCAAGATCGCGCTGGCTTCGCCGGACCTGATCCGTTCCTGGTCCTACGGTGAAGTGAAGAAGCCGGAAACGATCAACTACCGTACCTTCAAGCCGGAGCGCGATGGCCTGTTCTGCGCCGCCATCTTCGGCCCGATCAAGGACTACGAGTGCCTGTGCGGCAAGTACAAGCGCATGAAGCACCGCGGCGTGGTCTGCGAGAAGTGCGGTACCGAAGTCACCCTGGCCAAGGTGCGCCGCGAGCGCATGGGCCACATCGACCTGGCCTCGCCGGTCGCGCACATCTGGTTCCTCAAGTCGCTGCCCTCGCGCATCGGCCTGATGCTGGACATGACCCTGCGCGACATCGAGCGCGTGCTGTACTTCGAAGCCTACGTGGTCACCGAACCCGGCCTGACCACCCTGGAACGCCGCCAGCTGCTCACCGAAGAGCAGTACATGCAGGCGCGCCAGGAGCACGGCGACGACTTCGACGCCGCGATGGGCGCCGAGGCGGTCTATGACCTGCTGCGCACCATCGACCTGCAGGCCGAGATGGTCAACCTGCGCGAGGAAATCGCCAGCACCAACTCCGAGACCAAGCTCAAGCGCCTGACCAAGCGCATCAAGCTGATCGAGGCGTTCCTGGAGTCGGGCAACCGTCCGGAATGGATGGTCATGACCGTGCTGCCGGTGCTGCCGCCGGATCTGCGCCCGCTGGTGCCGCTGGACGGTGGTCGCTTCGCGACCTCCGACCTGAACGACTTGTACCGCCGCGTCATCAACCGCAACAACCGCCTGCGCCGCCTGCTGGAGCTGAACGCCCCGGACATCATCGTGCGCAACGAAAAGCGCATGCTGCAGGAATCGGTCGACGCGCTGATGGACAACGGCCGCCGCGGCCGCGCCATCACCGGCACCAACAAGCGCCCGCTCAAGTCGCTGGCCGACATGATCAAGGGCAAGCAGGGCCGCTTCCGCCAGAACCTGCTCGGCAAGCGCGTCGACTACTCCGGCCGTTCGGTCATCGTGGTCGGTCCGTACCTCAAGCTGCACCAGTGCGGCCTGCCGAAGAAGATGGCGCTGGAGCTGTTCAAGCCGTTCGTGTTCGCCAAGCTGCAGCGTCGCGGCCTGGCCACCACCATCAAGGCCGCCAAGAAGCTGGTCGAGCGTGAAGAAGCCGAAGTCTGGGACATCCTGGAAGAGGTCATCCGCGAACACCCGGTGCTGCTGAACCGTGCGCCGACCCTGCACCGCCTGGGCATCCAGGCGTTCGAGCCGGTGCTGATCGAAGGCAAGGCGATCCAGCTGCATCCGCTGGTCTGCACCGCGTTCAACGCCGACTTCGACGGTGACCAGATGGCCGTGCACGTCCCGCTGTCGCTGGAAGCGCAGTTGGAAGCCCGCGCGCTGATGATGTCGACCAACAACATCCTGTCGCCCGCCAACGGCGAGCCGATCATCGTGCCGTCGCAGGACGTCGTGCTCGGCCTGTACTACATGACCCGCGCCCTGGAGAACAAGAAGGGCGAAGGCATGGCGTTCGCCAACATCTCCGAGGTCAAGCGCGCCTACGACAACCGCGTGGTCGAGCTGCACGCCAAGGTCAAGGTCCGCATCACCGAGGTGGTGACCGACGAGGACGGCAGCAAGCAGCGCAAGTCGTCGATCGTGGACACCACGATCGGCCGCGCGCTGCTGGCCGACATCCTGCCGGAAGGCCTGCCGTTCGCGCTGGCCAACACCGAGTTGAACAAGAAGGCCATCAGCCGCCTGATCAACTCCAGCTACCGCATGCTGGGCCTGAAGGACACGGTCGTGTTCGCCGACAAGCTGATGTACACCGGCTTCGCCTACGCGACCCGCGCCGGCGTCTCCATCGGCATCGACGACATGCTGATCCCGGCCGAGAAGAAGGGCATCCTGGGCGAAGCCGAGCAGGAAGTGCTGGAAATCCAGGAGCAGTACCAGTCGGGCCTGGTCACCGCCGGCGAGCGCTACAACAAGGTGGTCGACATCTGGTCGCGCACCAACGAGCGCATCGCCAAGGCGATGATGGACACGATCGGTACCGACAAGGTGCAGAACGCCAAGGGCGAGACCATCAACGAAAAGTCGATGAACTCGCTGTACATCATGGCCGACTCCGGCGCGCGTGGTAGCCAGGCGCAGATCCGCCAGCTGGCCGGCATGCGCGGCCTGATGGCGCGTCCGGACGGCTCGATCATCGAGACGCCCATCAAGGCGAACTTCCGCGAAGGCCTGAACGTGCAGGAGTACTTCAACTCCACCCACGGTGCCCGAAAGGGTCTGGCCGATACCGCGTTGAAGACGGCGAACTCGGGTTACCTGACCCGCCGCCTGGTCGACGTGGCGCAGGACGTGGTGATCACCGAAGTGGACTGCGGCACCAGCGAAGGCCTGACCATGACTCCGATCGTGGAAGGCGGCGATGTGGTCGAGCCGCTGCGCGATCGCGTGCTGGGTCGTGTCGTGGCCGAGGACGTGTTCCTGCCGGGCAACGACGAGGATCCGATCGTCACCCGCAACACCCTGCTGGACGAAGCCTGGGTGCAGAAGCTGGAAGACGCCAGCGTGCAGTCCATCAAGGTGCGTTCCACCATCACCTGCGAATCCGAGTTCGGCGTGTGCGCGCACTGCTACGGTCGCGACCTGGCCCGCGGCCACATCGTCAACATCGGTGAAGCGGTCGGCGTCATCGCCGCCCAGTCGATCGGCGAGCCCGGCACCCAGCTGACCATGCGTACGTTCCACATCGGTGGTGCGGCTTCGCGTGCGGCGGCGGTGGACAACATCACCGTCAAGACCACCGGCTCGATCAAGTTCAACAACCTGAAGTACGTCGAGCACGCCAACAGCAGCCTGGTCGCGGTCTCGCGCTCGGGCGAACTGTCGGTGCTGGACGGCCACGGTCGCGAGCGCGAGCGCTACAAGCTGCCCTACGGCGCCACCATCAACGTCAAGGACGGCGACCAGATCACCGCCGGCCAGGCCGTGGCGAACTGGGATCCGCACAACCACCCGATCGTCTCGGAAGTGGCCGGTTTCGTCCGCTTCGTGGACTTCGTCGATGGCGTCACCGTCATCGAGAAGACCGACGAGCTGACCGGCCTGGCCTCGCGCGAGATCACCGATCCGAAGCGTCGCGGTTCGCAGGGCAAGGATCTGCGCCCGATCGTCCGCATCGTCGACAAGGACGGCAAGGACCTGAACATCCCGGGCACCGACCTGCCGGCGCAGTACTTGCTGCCGCCGCGTTCGATCGTCAACCTGCAGGACGGCGCCCCGGTGGGCGTGGGTGACGTGGTCGCCAAGATCCCGCAGGAAGCCTCGAAGACCCGCGACATCACCGGTGGTCTGCCGCGCGTGGCCGACCTGTTCGAAGCGCGCAAGCCGAAGGATCCGGCAATCCTGGCCGAGCGCTCCGGCGTGATCAGCTTCGGCAAGGACACCAAGGGCAAGCAGCGCCTGATCATCAAGGACACCGATGGTTCGGAGCACGAGGAGCTGATTCCGAAGTTCCGCCAGATCATCGTGTTCGAAGGCGAGCACGTGACCAAGGGCGAAACCATCGTGGACGGCGAGCCGAGCCCGCAGGACATCCTGCGCCTGCTGGGCGTGGAACCGCTGGCGGCCTATCTGGTGAAGGAAATCCAGGACGTGTACCGCCTGCAGGGCGTGAAGATCAACGACAAGCACATCGAGGTGATCACCCGCCAGATGCTGCGCAAGGTCGAGATCACCGATACCGGCAACAGCAAGTTCCTGTCCGGCGAGCAGGTAGAGAAGCAGCGCCTGATCGAGGAAAACGTCAAGCTGGCCGCCCGCAACGAACTGCCGGCCAAGTACGACCCGGTCCTGCTGGGCATCACCAAGGCCTCGCTGGCGACCGAATCGTTCATCTCGGCGGCTTCGTTCCAGGAGACCACCCGCGTGCTGACCGAGGCGGCCGTTCGCGGTACCCGCGACAGCCTGCGCGGCCTGAAGGAAAACGTGATCGTCGGCCGCCTGATCCCGGCCGGTACCGGCTTGGCCTACCACAACCAGCGTCGCCGCAACGCCTCCGGTCTGACCGAGGCGGAAGTGGATGCGCTGGCGGGCAGCCCGGCCGAAGCTTCGACCCCGGCCCCCGCGGCCGAGGAAGCCGGCGAGGAGTCCAGCGCCAGCTAAAAACGGCAAGATGGCGGCCTCAGGGCCGCCCCAGACCACGAAATGAGGGGCAGGGAGCCCCTCGTTTTCGGCCCAGGAAGGGCGGGATCGCAAACCTGTAGAGGCCCCCGGCATACACCGCATTGACGGTGTCGCCGGGTGCCAGCTATACTTTTCCGTCTCGGTGGGCCGGTTCGCGGCCTGCCGTCGTTTTCACGCAACAAGGCTCCGGCCTTCACCCAAAGAATCCAAACATGGCAACCATCAACCAGCTGGTCCGCAAGCCGCGGCAGGCAACCACTTACAAGAGCGCCTCGCCGGCGCTGGACAAGTGCCCGCAGCGTCGCGGCGTGTGCACGCGCGTCTACACCACCACCCCGAAGAAGCCGAACTCGGCGCTTCGCAAGGTGGCCAAGGTGCGCCTGACCAACCAGGAAGAAGTCATCAGCTACATCGGTGGCGAAGGTCACAACCTGCAGGAGCACTCCGTGGTGCTCGTGCGTGGCGGTCGTGTGAAGGACCTGCCGGGCGTGCGTTACCACACCGTCCGCGGTTCGCTCGACGCCTCCGGCGTCGCCAAGCGTCGCCAGGGCCGTTCCAAGTACGGCGCCAAGCGCCCGAAGGCTTAAGGTTAAGGAAGAAGAACTATGTCGCGTAAAGGCTCAGCTCCCCAGCGTGAAGTCCTGCCGGATCCCAAGCACGGCAGCCAGACGATCGCCCGTTTCATCAACATGGTCATGCTCAGCGGCAAGAAGTCCGTCGCCGAGAAGATCGTCTATGGCGCCATGGATGTCATCGGCGAAAAGAACCCGAATGCCCTGGAACTGGTCGAGAAGGCGCTGGACAACGTCGCCCCGACCGTCGAGGTGAAGTCCCGCCGCGTCGGCGGTGCGACCTACCAGGTGCCGGTCGAAGTGCGTTCCAGCCGCCGTCTGGCGCTGGCGATGCGCTGGTTGATCGAATCCGCCCGCAAGCGCGGCGAGAACTCGATGCCGCGCAAGCTGGCCGCCGAACTGCTGGACGCCTCGGAAAACCGCGGTGGCGCCATCAAGAAGCGTGAAGAGACCCATCGCATGGCGGAAGCGAACAAGGCGTTCGCCCACTACCGCTGGTAACAAGCCAGGCCCCCTTGCAACCGGGGGCCATCGGCACCATCTAGGTGCCCCAAGCGGCCTGTCCGCAGAACCCGAAGGCCGCCGCAAGGCGGCATTCGGCCATATAGAAGATCGCCCTCCACGGAGGACCGGATTCCCGTCGGTTCTCCCATCAGAAAAGAGAGACTGTCGTGGCTCGCACCACTCCCATCGAGCGTTACCGCAACTTCGGCATCATGGCCCACATCGACGCGGGCAAGACCACCACGTCCGAGCGCATCCTGTTCTACACCGGCAAGAGCCACAAGATCGGTGAAGTGCACGAAGGTGCCGCCACGATGGACTGGATGGAGCAGGAGCAGGAGCGCGGTATCACCATCACTTCCGCCGCCACCACGGCGTTCTGGAAGGGTATGGACGGCTCGTTCCAGGAACACCGCTTCAACATCATCGACACCCCCGGGCACGTCGACTTCACCATCGAAGTCGAGCGTTCGCTGCGCGTGCTCGACGGCGCGGTGTTCGTGCTGTGCTCGGTCGGTGGCGTGCAGCCGCAGTCCGAGACGGTGTGGCGCCAGGCCAACAAGTACTCCGTGCCGCGCATGGCGTTCGTCAACAAGATGGACCGCACCGGTGCCAACTTCGACAAGGTCGTCGGCCAGCTGAAGTCGCGCCTGGGCGCGTACGCCGTGCCGATGCAGGTGCCGATCGGTGCCGAGGACGGCTTCGAGGGCGTGGTCGACCTGCTGAAGATGAAGGCCATCCACTGGGATGTCGCCTCGCAGGGCACCAAGTTCGAATACCGCGACATCCCGGCCGAGCTGAAGGAAAAGGCCGAGGCGGCGCGCGCGTTCATGATCGAAGCCGCGGCCGAAGCCTCGGAAGCGCTGATGGACAAGTACCTCAACGACGGCGAGCTGTCGGAAGCCGACATCATCGCCGGGCTGCGCGAGCGCACCCTGAAGGTGGAAATCGTGCCGGTGTTCTGCGGTTCGGCGTTCAAGAACAAGGGCGTGCAGGCCATGCTGGACGGCGTGGTCAACCTGCTGCCGTCGCCGGCGGATCGTCCGCCGGTGCAGGGCATCGACGAGAACGAGAAGGAAGACAGCCGCAAGGCGTCCGACACCGAGCCGTTCTCGGCGCTGGCGTTCAAGATCATGACCGACCCGTTCGTCGGCTCGCTGACCTTCTTCCGCGTCTACTCGGGCGTGCTGAATTCGGGCGACCAGGTGTACAACCCGGTCAAGTCGAAGAAGGAGCGCGTGGGCCGCATCCTGCAGATGCACTCCAACCAGCGTGATGAAATCAAGGAAGTGCGCGCGGGCGACATCGCCGCGGCGGTGGGCCTGAAGGACGTCACCACCGGCGACACCCTGTGCGCGCAGGATCACATCATCACCCTGGAGCGCATGGTGTTCCCGGAGCCGGTGATCTCGATGGCGGTCGAACCGAAGACCAAGTCGGACCAGGAAAAGATGGGCATCGCGCTGGGTCGCCTGGCCCAGGAAGATCCCTCGTTCCGCGTGCGCACCGACGAGGAGTCCGGCCAGACCATCATCTCCGGCATGGGCGAGCTGCACCTGGACATCATCGTCGACCGTATGAAGCGCGAGTTCAACGTTGAAGCCAACGTCGGCAAGCCGCAGGTGGCCTACCGCGAAACCATCCGCAAGAAGGTCAAACAGGAAGGCAAGTTCGTGCGCCAGTCGGGCGGTCGCGGCCAGTACGGCCACATCGTCATCGAGATGGAACCGCAGGAACGCGGCGTCGGCTTCTCCTACGAGAGCGCGATCGTCGGCGGCGTGGTGCCGAAGGAATACGTCACCGCCGCGGGCAAGGGCATCGAGGAAGCGATGAAGAACGGCGTGCTCGCCGGCTTCCCGGTGGTCGACGTCAAGATCGTCGCGGTCGATGGCTCGTTCCACGACGTGGACTCCAACGAAATGGCGTTCAAGGTCGCCGGCTCGATGGCGTTCAAGGAAGCCTTCAGCAAGGCCAGCCCGGTCCTGCTCGAGCCGATGATGAAGGTCGAAATCGTCACTCCGGAGGAATACCTGGGTGACGTGATGGGTGACGTGAGCCGTCGTCGCGGCATCCTGCAAGGCCAGGACGACAGTCCGTCCGGCAAGGTGATCAACGCGATGGTGCCGCTGGGCGAAATGTTCGGCTACGCCACCACGCTGCGCTCGATGTCGCAGGGTCGCGCCACCTTCACGATGGAGTTCGACCACTACGCCGAAGCGCCGGCCAACATCGCCGACGCGGTCGTCAAGAAGAATTAATGCAGGGAAACGGGATTCGGGATTCGAGATTCGCAAGAGCATGAATCCCGTTTTTCCCCAATCCCCCGTCTCAAATCCCCAATATCGGAGTTTTCAAAATGGCAAAGGGTAAGTTCGAGCGCACCAAGCCGCACGTGAACGTGGGCACGATTGGTCACGTTGACCACGGCAAGACGACGCTGACGGCGGCGCTGACGAAGGTGGGTGCCGAGCGCTTTGGCGGCGAGTTCAAGGCGTACGACGCGATTGACGCGGCGCCGGAAGAGAAGGCTCGCGGCATCACGATTTCGACGGCGCACGTGGAATACGAAAGCCCGACGCGCCACTACGCGCACGTGGACTGCCCGGGTCACGCGGACTACGTGAAGAACATGATTACCGGTGCGGCGCAGATGGACGGCGCGATTCTGGTGTGCTCGGCCGCGGACGGCCCGATGCCGCAGACGCGCGAGCACATCCTGCTGTCGCGCCAGGTGGGCGTGCCGTACATCGTGGTGTTCCTGAACAAGGCGGACATGGTGGACGACGCCGAGCTGCTGGAACTGGTGGAAATGGAAGTTCGCGAGCTGCTGACCAAGTACGAGTTCCCGGGCGACGACACCCCCATCATCCACGGTTCGGCGCGCCTGGCGCTGGAAGGCGACCAGTCGGAGATTGGCGTGCCGGCCATCCTGAAGCTGGTGGAAGCGCTGGACACGTTCATTCCGGAGCCGCAGCGTGACGTGGACAAGCCGTTCCTGATGCCGGTGGAAGACGTGTTCTCGATTTCGGGCCGTGGCACGGTGGTGACCGGTCGTATCGAGCGCGGCATCATCAAGGTGGGCGACGAAATCGAAATCGTCGGTATCCGTCCGACCCAGAAGACCACGGTCACGGGCGTGGAAATGTTCCGCAAGCTGCTGGACCAGGGCCAGGCGGGCGACAACGCGGGCCTGCTGCTGCGCGGCACCAAGCGTGACGACGTGGAGCGTGGCCAGGTGCTGGCCAAGCCGGGTTCCATCACCCCGCACACCGAGTTCGAGGCCGAGGTGTACGTGCTGTCGAAGGACGAGGGTGGCCGTCACACGCCGTTCTTCAAGGGTTACCGTCCGCAGTTCTACTTCCGCACCACGGACATCACCGGTGCGGTGACGCTGCCGGAAGGCACCGAGATGGTGATGCCGGGCGACAACATCAAGATGACCGTGCAGCTCATCAACCCGGTGGCGATGGACGAAGGTCTGCGTTTCGCCATTCGCGAAGGCGGTCGTACCGTCGGCGCCGGCGTCGTGGCCAAGATCATCAAGTAA
>NZ_JBQENC010000027.1:0-20708 GCF_052044485.1 Pseudoxanthomonas sp. 22568 | reverse complement strand
GGAACAGCTGGCTGGTGAACGAGCCGTCCAGCAGCTTGGTGCCGTTGAAATCGGCCTGCTTGGCGACGCGATCCACTTCCGCCGTCAGCTGCTTGACTTCGGCGTTCAGCGCGGCGCGGTCGGACGACGAGTTGCTGGCGTTGGCCGACTGCACGGCCAGTTCGCGGATGCGCTGCAGGTTGTTGCCGATTTCGCTCAGCGAGCCTTCGGCGACCTGGGCCAGCGAGATGCCGTCGTTCGCATTGCGCACGGCCACGTCCAGACCGCGGATCTGGGTGCTGAAGCGTTCGGAAATGGCCAGACCGGCGGCGTCGTCCTTGGCGCTGTTGATGCGCAGGCCGGAGGACAGCCGCTGGATGGTGGTGGCCAGTGAAGCGCCGCTGGTGCTCAGGTTGCGCTGAGCGTTCAACGACATCGTATTGGTGTTGATTACCTGTGCCATGGGTCGTCTCCTCTTATTTAGGTCCCGGCGTTGATGGAAAGAGGGTGCTGCCGGTTTGTTGGTTTGTTGGCTAGTCGCCCTCTGCTTGCGAAAGGGATAACGGCGCTGCCCGGAAAACCTTTAGGCCCGGGATGACGATTTCGTGCGGAAAATGCGCCGGTGCGGTACGCGGCGCGCGCCTTATTCGGCAGGGTGCGGCGGAACTTTAGGCCCCCGAAAAACCGTAGAGCGGAGCTCGCTCCGCTGCTCTTTCACGACGTCGCCCGTTGCAGGGCCCCGCAGCCGAGCAAGCTCGGCTCTACAGGCCCGGCGTAGAGCGGAGCTTGCTCCGCTGCGCGGACTCAAGGCGCGGGTGCCTTGCGCCAGACGTCGTCCGGATCCTCAAGCAGAGAGAGATCCGGGAAGCGGTACTCGCAACCGATCAGCACGCGCTGCTGCAGGCCCGGGCGCTCTTCCGTGTACAGGACCAGGGCATGCAGGTCGTCCAGCGGACCGGACAATGGTGTCTCGCTGTCGGCAAGACTGGCTTCCAGGACGCGGGCGACGTCATCGGCGCTGCCGCCAACCACCATCAATACCCGGTTGGCGGTGATGACCACCGCATCGCTTTCATGGCCCCAGGCCCGCACCGGCGTCTCCAGCCGGTACAGATCCATCGGTGGATCCGAATACTGCCGCTCGGTCTGCACGAAATCGTCGGGACGTTCCCGGCGCAGGCGTGGCAGCAGGCGGCCAATATCCGGACCGCTGCGGCAGGTGAGGGCATCGAACAGCGGATCGCCGGTTCCGTCGACCGAATCCTGCGCGGGCGCGTTCGTCGATGCCGGGGCGGCCGGCATGGACGAAGGCGCTATCGGCGGGACCGGACGCTGCTGAGCCTGCGCGGTTCCGATGCACGCCAGCAGCAACGCCACCGCGCAGCGTTTATTCGAGCTGCTCGTTCGCATGCCGGGCATCGAGGGCCTCCATGGCGTCGCGCGGCTTCAGCTTGCCGGCCTTCTCGAAAGCCGCCGCCGCCGCGTCCTCCTTCTTGTCGCCGTACAACAGCAGCAGCACGTTGGCGTGCTCGACGTGGGCGATGGGCGAGTCCGGGGTCAGCTTCAGCGCGGTCTTGATGTGCGATTCGGCCTCGGCGGCCTTGGCGCCATAGGTCAGGCCGCCGATCATGGCGCCGATCTTGTCGATGATCTCGGCGTGGTACAGCGCCAGCGCGGTATGCGCTTCGGCATGTTTGGGGGCCAGTTCGAGGGTGGCGTCCAGCGCTTCGCGCACCTTGCCGGCGATGCCCTGCTTGAGCGCCTTGACGATGCTCAAACCCTGGCTGTATCGCCCCAGCGCGAAGGCATGGCGGTAATGGCTGTTGGCCTCGTCCGGCAATGCCTTGACCGCGGCCTCGGCCAGCTTGGCGGCCTGTTCGAAGCGCTTGAGCTTCTCGTCCTCGTCGTCGACCAGATAGGTCGCATGGATGCCCAGCGCCTTGACCGCGACCGAGGCGCCGAACGGGCCGAGTGCCTGGCCGGCCTCGAAGGCGGCTTGGAAATCGCCGCGATGGAAGGCCCGCCAGGCTTCCTGCAGCGCGCTCGCCAGCGCGGCGGCATCCTGACCCTTGGCGGCCTTGCCGGCCGCGTCGATCAACGCCTGCGCACGCTTGCTGTCGGGGTAGGGCTCGGCATCGCCGGCGTGCAGCGCCGGCCAGGCCTTCTTCAAGGCGTCGCCCGCGTAGCTGAACGCCTTGGCGTCCAATGGAAACGGTGCCCATTTCGCCTGCTTGCCCGCCATGCCGACTCCCTCCCTTGATGGTTCGAATGAGCATGGCCGCAGCCCCTGCCGCTGACAAGCCCCGCGCCGCTAGTGTGTTTGCTCGATGCGGCGGCTTCAGCATCGAATCCGGAAGCCTGCCACCGTGGCCGGCGTCGAGGAGTCCCCCATGACTGCCAGGAACAAGACCACCCCGCGGGCCAAGGCCCCGGAACCGAATCTCCGCCATGTCTGGCTTGCCGGCCTCGGCGCGGTCGCGATCGCGCGCCGCCGCGGAGCCCAGCGCCTGACGGCGGCGAAGCAGGACATTGAACGCATCGCGCGGCAGGCACAGGCCACGCTGCGCGAGGTGCGGGCGCAGGGCGAGGCGGGCGTGGAGAAGTTCAGCGCCGATGTCGAGGCGCGCCTGGCGCCGGTGCTGGAAAAGCTGGGCCTGGCGTCCGCGCGTCCAGCCGCGAAGACCCGCCGCAAGAGTGCCACCGGCAAGCCGGCGCGGCCGGCGGCGCGCAAGCGCACGGGCGTGGGCAAGGCCACGACCCGCAAGCGCGCCCGGGCCTGATTGCAGGGTAGAGCGGAGCTTGCTCCGCTGCGATGGCGTTTGCCTTCGCGGGCCTGCGCCTTCGCGGACGATGGCGCATCCGCCGTTCAACGGACAGGCACAGGCAGCGGAGCGAGCTCCGCCGCACGTCAGTCGACGTAGGCGGACGTCAGCGTATTCAGATGCACCCGCTCGGCATCGCGCAGGAACGGCGCCACCAGCATCATCACCTGCACGATGCCGTGGCGGATGGCGATCTGCTCGTCCTTGTCCCCGCGCGCGGCCGCGTAGTTCAACCAGAACGTGGCCACCACCAGGATATTGGTCGCGGTGGCCGCCAGTTCCGCGGCCGAGGCGCGCATCACCCCGGCCTGGCCGAGTCCGCGCATCACCGCATGCGCGCTGTCATCGGCGCGCTTGAGCAGGCGGGCGAAGCGGATCCGCAGGCGACGGTTGCGGCTGAGGATCTCGACCAGATCCCGGTACAGGAAGCGGTAGTCCCAGATGCATTCGAACACCAGGTGCAACTGCAGCCAGATGTCCTCCAGCCCCGGCAGGCGGTCCACCGGCGCAGTGAGGGCGACATCCATCCGCTCCTCGTAGCGGGCGAACAGTTGTTCGATGATGTCGTCCTTGTTGCGGAAGTGGTAGTACAGGTTGCCGGGACTGATCTCCAGCTCGTCGGCGATATGGTTGGTGGTGACGTGCGGCTCGCCCTGCGCATTGAACATCGCGAGCGAGGCGTCGAGGATGCGCTGGCGGGTGTCGCGCGCCACGGTCTCAGGCGAGCAGCTTCTTCACCAGATCCACGTACTTCTTCTGCGCATCCTCGGACGCGGTGCCCTTGAGCTTGGCCCAGGCCTCGTACTTTGCGGTGCCGACGAAGTCGAAGAAACCGGGCTTGTCGCCCTTGACGTCGCCTTCCGCGCCCTGCTTGTAGAGCGCGTACAGGCGCAGCAGGGTTTCGTTGTCGGGTCGCTCGGCCAGGCCCTGGATATCGCGGGAAGCCTGTTCGAAGGCGGATTTCAGATCGGACATGGATGACTACCTCCCAATAGTGGCGGCATCACACCACGCGGGACATGACGGGTCAATCGGGGCGGGATTGTGGAAGCCGGGAGGCTCTGGCAAGTTAGGCCGCAGGGCGGGCGGAGGGCCCGCCCGCCTACACGGGACGGTACTCATGAGCTACTTCGTCACCGGCGCCACCGGATTCATCGGCCGCTACCTGGTTTCCAACCTGCTCAAGCGCAGTGGCACGGTGTACGTGCTGGTACGCAAGGATTCGCAGAAGAAATTCGACGCCATCGCCAGGAAGTCCGGCTGGGATCCGAAGCGGGTGGTGGCGGTGGCGGGCGACATGACCAAACCGCGCTGCGGACTCACACCCACCCAGCTGCGCAATCTGAATGGCAAGATCAAGCATTTCTTCCACCTGGCCGCGGTCTACGATCTGACCGCCAGCGTGGAGGCGCAGCAGGCCGCCAACATCGACGGCACCCGCCATGCGCTGGACCTGGCCGCGGCGCTGAAGGTGCCGCTGTTCCACCACACCAGCTCGATCGCCGCCGCCGGCCTCTACCCGGGCATCTTCCGCGAGGACATGTTCGAGGAAGCCGAGGGCCTGGACGATCCCTACCTGCGCACCAAGCACGATTCCGAGGCGATGGTGCGCAGGGAAACCCGCTTCAAGTGGCGAATCTACCGCCCCGGCATGGTGGTCGGGCATTCGAAGACCGGCGAGATCGACAAGATCGACGGCCCGTACTACTTCTTCACCCTGATCAAGAAACTGCGCGAGCTGCTGCCGCAATGGGTGCCGGTGCTGGGCATCGAGGGTGGACGCATCAACATCGTGCCGGTGGATTTCGTCGCCGACGCGATGGATCACATCGCCCACAAGCCCAAGCTGGATGGCCACACCTTCCACCTGACCGACCCGGAGCCGATGCGGGTCGGCGAGGTGCTCAATACCTTCTGCCGCGCCGGCCACGCGCCGGAAATGACCATGCGGCTGGACGCGCGCATGTTCGCGTTCGTGCCCAGCGGCATCCGCGCGGCGGTCGGCAACCTGCCGCCGGTGCGCCGTTTCATCGGCATGCTGCTGCGCGACTTCAAGATCCCGAAGGAAGTCCTCAAGTTCATCACCTATCCGACCCGTTTCGACAGCCGCGAGACCGAGCGCGCGCTCAAGGGCACGAACATCGCGGTGCCGCGCCTGGAAGGGTACGCCTGGCGCCTGTGGGACTACTGGGAACGGCACCTGGATCCGGACCTGTTCGTGGATCGCTCGCTCAAGGGCAAGGTGCGCAACAAGGTCGTGGTCATCACCGGCGGTTCTTCCGGCATCGGCCTGTCCACCGCGCAGCGGGTGGCCGAGGCCGGCGCGGTGACGGTGATCGTGGCGCGCGGCGAGGAGGAACTGTTCAAGGCCCGTGACGAGATGAAGGCCAAGGGCGGCAAGGTGTTCGCCTATACCGCGGACCTGGCGGACATGGCCGACTGCGATCGCCTGATCCGCCAGGTGCTGGACGAACATGGCCACGTCGACGTGCTGATCAACAACGCCGGCCGCTCCATCCGCCGCTCGATCGAGCTCAGCTACGACCGCTTCCACGATTTCGAGCGGACCATGCAGTTGAACTACTTCGGCAGCCTGCGCCTGATCATGGGCTTCCTGCCGAGCATGACCCACCGCCGCAAGGGCCACATCATCAACATCAGTTCGATCGGCGTGCTGGCCAATTCGCCGCGCTTCTCGGCCTATGTCGCCTCGAAGGCGGCGCTGGACGCGTTCAGCCGCTGCGCGCAGGGCGAGTTGTCGGGCAAGGGCATCAGCTTCACCACCATCAACATGCCGCTGGTGAAGACCCCGATGATCGCCCCGACCAAGATGTACGACAGCGTGCCGACGCTGACCCCGGAGGAAGCGGCGGATCTGGTGGTGAAGGGCATCATCGAGAAGCCCAGCCGCATCGCCACCCGCCTGGGCATCTTCGCCGCGCTGGTCAACGCGGTGGCGCCGAAGGCCTACGAGGTGATCATGAGCACGGCGTTCGAACTGTTCCCGGATTCGGCGGCGGCCAAGGGCGATCGGCAGGCGTTGAAGGAAGCCGCGCCGAGCCAGGAACAGATCGCCTTCGCGGCCCTGATGCGCGGCGTCCACTGGTAGAGCGGCGCTTGCTCCGCCGCGCCGGGACTCTCCTGGGATCCCGGCGGATCAGGACCGCCCGTGCATCACGCGGGAATGGGCGCGGAGAAAAAGCCGGGGCAGCGGAGCGAGCTCCGCTCTACGCGCCGTGGTCAGGCGCCCGTCCAGCCCGCGGGCAGCGCCTGCTGGTTGCGCATGTGCAGCGCCAGGGGTTCGATCCGGCTCCACAGGAACTCGCGCAGATCCGCATCCGCCACGGTTTCCTCCATGGCCTGGTGGAAACACGCGAGCCAGCCGCTGGCCTCGTCCATGCCGATCGCGAACGGCAGATGGCGGGCGCGCAGCATCGGCGCGCCCCGGCGTTCGGTGAACAAGGGCGGACCGCCCAGCCAGCCACTCAGGAACTCGAACAGCTTCTGCTCGCTGTCCGCCAGTTCCGGCGGATGGATCGCACGGACCGCGGCCGCTTCGGGCAGCGCGTCCATCAGGGCGTACATGCGCCGGGTCAGCTTGCGCACACCGGCTTCGCCGCCGATGCGCTGGTAAGGCGTCAGATCGTCTTGCATTGGCGCCAGCGTACCGGCTCCTTGCTGCCGGCAGGGGGATTGAGCTGCACGCGGACCGTGCGCAGCGCCGGGTAGAGCTCCACCTGCTGGCAGATCCGGGACCAGATCCCGGTCTCGTCGCCCTGGTAGTCCACCACCAGCGTCAGCCGGGTCTGCCACACGCCGCGAACCACGCCGGGCGTCCCCGACAGGGCGCGAGACACCGCCATCCGTTGCTCCTCGAGTTCCGCCTCGGTCGGTTCACGGTAAACCGCCACCGGGTTCGCGGCGGGCGCCGCGCTGGATGCGGGCGCGGGCACCGGCGTCGCGGGCGCGGCGGGGTCTTCGACCCCGAGTCCCGAATTGGCCAGCGCCGTCGCCACCAGCGCGCCCACCGCCACGCTGCCCAGCCAGCCGATGGCGATGTGGCGTTTGGCGCGCGCGGCGGCGTGGCCGACGATCTGCTCGCGCAGGTCGGGTTCGACTAGTGGCGCCAGTTCGTCCCACAGGCGCGGGCCGTCCAGTACTTCGATGTTGTGGCTCTGGGCGGCGATGCGGCCTTCCTGTTCGAGTTGTCCCTCGGTGGCGAGGATGCCGCCGGCCGCATTGCCCAGGCGGACGCTGGAAGCCAGTTCCTCGACCGAAGCGGCGCCGATGCGATAGGCCGAGCCGTGCTTGCACGACAGCAGCCAGCGCTGTCCGCGCAGGGTGAGCGGAAAGATCCCGCGCGGGTCGCGGGTCTCGTCCGGACCCGCGGCGACCACGGCCATGCCGCGCCGTTCCAGCGCGGTCAGCACCAATCGGGAGAATTCGCGCCAGCGCAGGCCGGAAAGCGCATGCAGGCCCGCCGCGATTTCATCCTTGCGGCG
This sequence comes from Pseudoxanthomonas sp. 22568, assembly GCF_052044485.1. Taxonomy (NCBI): domain Bacteria; kingdom Pseudomonadati; phylum Pseudomonadota; class Gammaproteobacteria; order Lysobacterales; family Lysobacteraceae; genus Pseudoxanthomonas; species Pseudoxanthomonas sp. 22568. The sequence goes on along the minus strand of NZ_JBQENC010000027.1, from coordinate 13,405 downwards.
GCGTACCCACCACAGATAAACGCTGACGGCCACACCGGTCAGCAGGGCAACGGCCAGTCCAGACAGCCAGAAGAGCATGAATACCGCGGGGGTTGTTCGAAGAGTCGGCGGATTCTAACCAAGCGGTGGGCAAACCGCTGTCAGGAAAACCAGTACACGGCCCGGGCCGCGCGAAGCGCGTGGGCGGTGGCGGGGTTCAGGAAGCCGGGCGGACGCCGGAAACAAGAAGGCCCGCCAGTCCGAAGCCGTAAGGGGAGGGGAGCATACGTACTTCGTGGGGACTGGCGGGCCCGGGACTGATTGTTGCGCGATCCATGTTGCCTTGCAACAAGAAATTCGACCGATTTCAGGTTGCACCGGCAGGGTGCGTTCAGTCCGCGTTTTTCTTCGTCGCGCGCTTCGCGCTGGTGCGTTTTGCGCCGGCGGTGGCGCGCTTGGCGGCCGTCGCCTTCTTCGTCGCGGCAGCCTTCTTCACGGCGGGCGCGGCCTTGCGGGCCGGCTTGCGCGCGGACGGAACGCCACCGAGCCGACGCAGTTCCGCATTGAGCGCATCGACGCGATCGATCAACGCGCCGAGATCCTCGCGGCTGGGCACTTCCAGGCGGCGCAGGGCGCGCTGCACGCGGTCCTCGAACACCTTCTCCAGCCGATCCCAGGTGTCGGAAGCGCGGTCGCGGGCCTGGCCGACCGTGCTTTCGACCGCATCGCGGACCGCATCGACCCGTCCGCCCGCGAGCTTGCGGGTGGTCTGTTCCAGCGACAACCCTTCCTTGACCAGGGTTTCGAACAGCTTGCTGCCTTCGGCCTGGGCGCGGCCGAACGCGCCGACGCCGGCCAGCCATACCTGCTGCGCCGATTCGCTGAGGTTCTTGGAAAGACGTTGCGCCTGCGCCTGCAGGTTGTCCTGCTGGGCACCGGAGGCGGACTTCTTGCGGGCGGATTTCTTCAGGGTGGCCATGGGATTCCGTCGATGGAGGTGGGAACGTCCGCCAGAATCGGCGGCCGGTCTAGAGTTTTCACACCAGCGCGCGACCGTTTCTCAGGCGCGCGGCGCGGTGCTCGGCGATCCATTGATCCACGTCGTCCAGCGCACGCCGCAGCCGCGCGGTGGCGTCGGTCATGCGCGGCGCGATGTCGAGGCCGTCGAGGATGGACCGGTGCGGGTCGTCGATGATGTCGCGGCGCAGGCGGATGCCGTGCGCGGCCAGCATCGGTTGCAGCACCGGCGCGCGCCGGCGCAGATCGGCCAGGGTGTTGCGGTAGGCCAACTGGCAGACCCGGTGGCGCGAGGAAAAACTGAACAGATTGGTGAAGAACAGCTCGCTGTCGCCGGCGTTGGGCTCGAACACCAGCTGATCGATGTCCGGATATCGCAGCGGGTACTTTTCCAGTCCGATCTGCATGCGCGACTGCAGCAGCGTGCGCAGCGTCTGCGAGAGCACCGCCGGCAGGCCGCCGCTGGCCAGCCCGACCTGCTCGGCCTCGTCGGCCTGCGGGGCCGCGCGGGTGGCGTCGAACGGCACCAGCGGGTTGATGCCGATCATCAGGTCGATGTCGCGATCCAGCACGGTGGAGGCATGCATGGTCCGGCGCAGCGCGCCGTCCAGGAAATGGCGGCCGCGGATTTCCACCGGCGGATACAGGCCGGGCAGGGCCGCGCTGGCCTGCACCGCCTGCGAGATCGGCACGTCGTCCCAGCCGCGTTCGCCGAACCGGACCGCCTCGCCGGTATCCAGATCCACCGCCACCACGAACAGGTCCGCGCCGAGGGTACGGAAGTCGTTGCTGCGGCCCCGCCGGCTGAACACGTCGCGGAGGAAATCCTCCACCCCGGCGTTGTCGAACAGGCCGGTGGGCACCAGCCCGCCGAAGCGCAGGATCAGATCCCACCAGCGCACCGCCTTGCCCGGGTTGCGCAGCAGCCGCTGCGCCCACTGCGCGTACAGGCCGGGCAGGCTGGCCAGCCGGCGCAGGTACTCGTTGACGTTGGGGCGCAGGAACGTCTCGGGCCGGAATTCGGCGTCATCGCTGGTGCCGGTGATGAAGATCCGGCAGATCTCGGCGGTGCTCATCCGGTTGGCCAGGCCGGCGGCGAGGAAGGCGCCGGAACTCACCCCGACGTAGCAGTCCAGCCGGGTCAGGTCCAGGCCGTCGAGGGCTTCGTCCATCGCGCGCAGGGCGCCCAGCTCGTACATGCCGCCGATGGGGCCGCCGCCGGCGATGGCCAGGCCGATCCGGCCGCCGTCGCCACGCTTACGGGCACTGTGGATGGAGAGCATGCGGGTCCCGCACAGGAGGATGCGGCGAGTGTAGCCGACCGGCGCGACCGCTTGCGGGCGGCGGGATGGGCCCGGATCATCCGTTCATGGCCCGTCCTTCTTCCGTCGGCGAGCGGCTCGGCCGCCGCCTGGCCTGCCACCAGGCCCTGCATGATCCCCGCCGCGAGCCGCGCAATCGGCTGGCCTGGCTGCCCGAGCTCCGGCGCTGGCAGGCCGCGCGGCTGGAGCGCAGTTTCCGCCATTTCCTCGCCGACCCGCGCCGGCGGGGGGCGGCGATGTTCTTCCTCACCGATGTCTACGGCGACCAGGACTTCAGCCGCCGCGACGCCAGCGTCGCCAAGATCGTGCCGATGATGCAGCGGTTGTTGCCGGCGGCGGTGCTGGAGACGGTTGCCGACGCGATCGAACTGGGTGCACTGACCCACGCCCTGGACCTGCGCATGGCCGCGGCGCTGGAGACGCTCGCTCCGCGCCGCAAGCGGCTGGACGAGGCGCTGTACGCGCAGGCCTACCGCCAGGTCGGCCGGCCGCGCCTGCGCGCCCGCCAGATCGACCTGATCGCGCGGTTGGGCGTGGGACTGGCGAAGGCGGTGAAGATGCCCGGGGTGCTGACCCTGCTCAAGCTATCGCGTGGCCCGGCCAAGGCGACCGGGCTGGGCGACCTGCAGGGTTTCCTGGAACGCGGCTTCGCCGCGTTCTCGGCGTTGGGAGACGGCAAGTCGTTCGTCCGCGACATCGAACAGGCCGAACGCGAAGTCTCGCGGCGGCTGTTCGCCGGCGATCCGGCGCCGTTCGGGTAGGTACCGCCTGCACTCTCCCTTGTAGGAGCGACGTAAGTCGCGACGCGTCTTCTTTACTCGTTCGACCGAGCGCGCCTGTTGCCAAGGGTCGCGCCTTACGTCGCTCCTACAAGCCTATAGGGCTTGGCCGCCTCAGGCGAACTTCTCGCCCAGCACGCGGCGGATCTCCGATTCGATCGGGCCCTTCATCGCCGACAGCAGGAAGCCCAGATCGGCGGTGACGTGAAGTTGGCTCGGCAGCAGCGCGATGTGGCCATCGACGCCGGAGCGGCGGAAATTCAGGGTATCGCCGTCCCAGCCGTAATCCATGTCGAAGCGCTCGGCGAGTTTGCGCGCCACGTCTTCCACTGCCTTCCTCGCCTGCGTCGGGGTCTTGCTGTGCTCGTGGACGATGTCGATGGTAGCCATGGCGTTCTCTCCGGATTGGCCGCCTATTGTCCGCAAGCCGTTCACATTCGCAAGCAGGGTGGATGCGATGCCTCGCGTGCGCTAGTCTGCCGCCGGTGGAACAACTGCGACTTCATTTCTCCAACCGCGCGCAACCGGATCGCCCGCTGTCGATGGGCGTGCACCGGATCGTGCGCGAAGCCTCCGGTCACGTCGGTGTCGGCGATCACCTCCAGGGCGCCCTGCTGGTGCGCATCTGCGTGGATCGCCGCGGTCTGTGGCTGCAGGTCCCCACCGGCATGCGGGGGGTGCACGTGAACGGACGCCCGGTCCAGCGGATGGCGCTGCTGCGCGCCGGCGACACCATCTACGTGGACAGCGTCGAACTGCTGTTGCAGGCATCGCACCTGCCGCCGGAACCCGCGTCCGAGCCGATGCCCGCCGCGCCGGATCCCCGCATCATCCTGCGTGGCGTGGGTGGCAAGTACCACGGCCGCAGCATCCCGCTGCTGCGCCCGGTGCTGGTCGGCCGCGCCCGCGAGGCGGCCATTCGGGTGGACGATCCGGTGTTCGCCGAGCGCCACGCGCACCTGGAAGTGCAGGGTGACCGGATGCTGCTGCGGGATCTGGGATCGGCCGACGGCAGCCTGGTGAACGGGGTGGCGACGCGCGAGGCGCTGCTGGTGGCCGGCGATCAACTGGTGTTCGATCCCCAGCACCGATTCGTGGTGGAAGTGCCATGGACCCGCGCCGACGCGCCCTTGGGCGAAACCGAACGCGAGCCGAGCGGGCCGGCGGAAACCGAAGCACCACCGCTCCGGCGCGCCGGTACCGTGCGGCGCTGGCCCTGGCTGTTGCTGGCGGCGTTGCTGCTGGCCGCCGCGCTCAGCGCGCTGCTGCTGTTCGGCTCCGGCTGAGGCGCTTGCCCAGCCGCCAGCCCAGCAGCAGCGCCAGGATGGCGGCGTAGAGCAGGGGCTCGCGGATGTCCGATTTCACCAGCCACCAGAAGTGCAGCACGGCCAGCACGCCGACCGCGTAGACGATCTTGTGCAACTGGCCCCAGCGGCGGCCCAGCCGCCGGATCCAGCCCTGGGTGGACGTGATCGCCAGCGGGACCAGCAGCAGCCAGGCGGTGAAGCCCACGGTGATGTAGGGCCGCTTGGCGATTTCCTCGAAAATCTGCGTCCAGTAGCCCTGCAGGTCCAGGACCAGGTAGCAGGTCAGGTGCAGGGTGGCGTAGAAGAAGGCGTACAGGCCCAGCATGCGCCGGAACCGGATCAGCACGGCCTGGCCGGTGAGTTGCCGCAGCGGCGTGATGGCCAGCGCGATCATCAGCATCCGCAGCGCCCACAGTCCGGTGCGATGTTCGACTTCGGCGACAGGATCGGCGCCGAGCGCGTCGCTGCCGGTGCTCAGCACCGACCAGAACTGCCACGCCAGGATCGCCAGCGGCGTCAGCGCCAGCGCGTGCACCAGCGTCTTGACCAGCCACAGACGGGAAGATGGCCTGGCCCGGTTCATGCCGCGGCGCCGTCGCCAGTCCGCCTGGCGTTCCTGGTCAATCGCATATCACTTCAATACCACTTCTTCAGATCCAGCCCCGCGTACATCGAGGCGACCTGCGGGCCGTAACCGTTGAACAGGCGGGTCGGGATGCGCTCGGCGAACACCCGGTTGGTGGTGCCGGCGATGCGGCGTTCGGTCTTCTGGCTCCAGCGCGGGTGATCGACGGCCGGATTGACGTTGGAGAAGAACCCGTACTCCGACGGCTGCAGTTCGTGCCAGGCGGTCTCGGGCATCTTCTCCACGAAGGTGATCGCCACGATCGACTTGATGCTCTTGAAGCCGTATTTCCACGGCACCACCAGCCGCAGCGGCGCGCCGTTCTGCTGCGGCAGTGGCTTGCCGTACAAGCCGGTGGCGAGCAGGGTCAGCGGGTGCATCGCCTCGTCGATGCGCAGGCCCTCCTTGTAGGGCCACTCGATCGAGCGGTAGCGGATGCCCGGCATCTGCACCGGATCGGCCAGGGTGGTGAAGGCGACGTAGCGGGCCTTGGAGGTCGGCGCGAACTTCTTCAACACCGCGCCCAGCGGCACGCCCAGCCAGGGAATCACCATCGACCAGCCTTCCACGCAGCGCAGCCGGTAGACCCGCTCCTCCGGGCTCAGGCCCTTGACCAGATCCTCCAGCGCCAGCTTGCCCGGACGCTCGCATTCGCCGCCGACCACCACCGACCACGGCGAGGTGCGCAGGGTCTTGCGGGCGGTGGACGGGTCGGCCTTGCCGGTGCCGAACTCATAGAAGTTGTTGTAGGTGGTGACGTCCTCGTAGCGGGTCAGCGCCTCGTCGGTCCGGAAGCCCGAGCGGACCTGTTCGGGCGTCAGCGCGGTCCGGGGCGGCGGCGGCGGTTCGGCGTCGGCGCAGCCGGCCAGCGCCAGTGCGGGGGCGAACGCCATCGCGCGCAGCAGATCGCGGCGCTGGCGGTAGACCGCTTCATCGGTGATCTCGGAAGCGGGAATCCTGAGGGCATCCCGGAGGGACATGGGAAACTCCAAACGACAGTCGTGGACAGGAAAACAGAGGCGCCAATCGCCCGGAAGGTTTCGCCGGAATCCGCGTCGCGTCGCTCCGGCGGCATTCCGTTTATACGCCGGACAGCCTGCGCCGCGCGAAAAAAGACCGGGCCGGGCGGGAAAGGTTGCCCCTGCAACTGATGCACTGCGGCATACTACGGCTTCCCCGTTCAGGTGCCTTATGACGCGCGCGTTCAACTTCAGTGCCGGTCCCGCCACCCTTCCCGAACCGGTATTGCGGCAGGCGCAGGCCGAAATGCTGGAATGGAACGGTGTCGGCGCCTCCATCGTCGAAATCAGTCATCGCAGCGCGGACTTCATCGCGGTGGCCGCCCAGGCCGAAGCGGGTCTGCGGACCCTGCTGTCCATCCCCGACGATTACGCCGTGCTGTTCCTGGCCGGCGGCGCCACCACCCAGCAGGCGCTGCTGCCGCTGAACTTCGCCGCTCCGGGGCAGGCTGTCGACTACGTGGTCAGCGGCCACTGGGGCAAGACCGCGGTCAAGCAGGCCAAGCCGTACGTGGCCGTCAACGTGGCCGCCGACGGCGAGCCGGGCGGGTTCCGCGACATTCCGGCCCGCGCCGACTGGCGGTTGAGCGACGACGCGGCCTATGTGCATATCACCGCCAACGAAACCATCCACGGCCTCGAGTTCCGCGACGTGCCGGACGTGGGCGCAGCGCCGCTGTTCGCCGACTTCAGCTCGAATATCGCCTCCGAACCATTGGACGTTTCGAAGTTCGGGCTGATCTACGCCGGCGCGCAGAAGAACCTCGGCCCGGTCGGTATCTCGGTGGTCATCGTCCGCCGCGACCTGCTGGAACGCGCCGGCCAGCCACGCGCCGACATCTTCGACTACCGCTCGCACGCCGCGCGCGATTCGATGCTCAATACGCCGCCTACCTGGAACTGGTACCTGCTGGGCCTGACCGTGAAGTGGATGCTGGACGAAGGCGGTGTCGCCGAGTTCGCGCGCCGCAACGCGGCCAAGTCGGCGCTGATCTACCAGGCCATCGACGGCTCGGGCGGCTTCTACCGCAACGATGTGGCGACCGCGGTGCGTTCGCGGATGAACATCCCGTTCTTCCTGCCGGACGAGGAACTGACCGCGCGCTTCGTCAGCGAGTCGAAGCAGGCCGGCCTGCTGGCGCTGAAGGGCCACAAGGCGGTCGGTGGCATCCGCGCTTCGCTGTACAACGCCATGCCGCTGGCCGGCGCGCAGGCGCTGGCGGATTTCATGCGCGACTTCCAGCAGCGCAATGGTTGAACGACATCCAATGTAGGAGCGACGTCAGTCGCGACCGGAAACCTTGCAGTCGCGACTGACGTCGCTCCTACCAGGAATTTCAAGGAACAGACACATGGCCGCAAAGCCCAGGAAAACCGCCGGCAAGACCACCAAGCCGCCCGCTCGCGGCAAGGCCGCCGTATCCGCTGTCGCCGCACCGGTGCTGGCCGACGTGCGCGCCAAGATCGACGGCATCGACCGCGAGATCCAGGAGCTGATCGCCGAGCGCGCGCGCTTCGCCCACCAGGTCGGCAAGGCCAAGGGCAAGCTGGCCGCGGCGGTGGACTACTATCGCCCCGAGCGCGAGGCGCAGGTGCTGCGGATGGTGGTGGACCGCAACGAGGGTCCGCTCAGCGACGAAGTGCTGGTGCACGTGTTCCGCGAAATCATGTCCGCCTGCCTTGCCCAGCAGGAGCCGTTGAAGATCGGCTTCCTCGGACCGGAAGGCACCTTCAGCCAGCAGGCCGTGCTCAAGCACTTCGGCCGTTCGGCGCATGGCCTGCCGCTGGCGAGCATCGAGGAAGTGTTCCAGGAAGTGGAAAGCGGCAACGCCGATTTCGGCGTGGTGCCGGTGGAGAACTCGGGGCAGGGCACCATCCAGGTCACCCTGGACATGTTCCTCACCTCCAACCTGAAGATCTGCGGCGAAGTCGAGCTGCGCGTGCACCAGTTCCTGCTCTCGCGCACCGGCCGCATCGACGACATCGAGCGCATCTACGGCCACCCGCAATCCTTCGCTCAGACCGCCGGCTGGCTGCGCGCCAACCTGCCCAAGGTCGAGAAGATTCCTGTGTCCAGCAACGCCGAGGGCGCGCGCCGTGCGCGCAACTCCGATGACGCCGCCTGCATCGCCGGCGAGAGCGCCGGCCATGTCTACGGCCTCAAGAAAGTGGTGATGAGCCCGATCCAGGACGACAAGGACAATACCACCCGCTTCCTGGTCATCGGCCGCAGCATCTTCCCGCCGTCGGGCCACGACCGTACTTCGGTGCTGGTCTTCATCCATGACAAGCCCGGCGCGCTGTTCGACGTGCTCAGCCCGTTCGCGCGCCACGGCATCAGCATGAACCGGATCGAATCGCGGCCCTCGCACCACGCCAAGTGGGAATATGGCTTCTTCATCGATCTGGCCGGCCATGTCGACGACGAAGGCATGAAGCAGGCCCTGGCCGAACTCGAGGCGCACTCCGCCCAGATCAAGATCCTCGGCTCCTACCCGGTGGCGGTGCCCTGATACGGGAATGGGGAATCGGGAATAGGGAATCGTCCAGGCAGGCAGATTCACCTTTACCGGATGTCCCTTCTTCCACGTGATATCGCTTTTTCGATTCTCCATTCCCCATTCCCGATTCCCTGCAAATGAACGACTGGATTGCATCCCCCGGACAGCCGCTGCGCGGCGAGCTGACCATTCCCGGCGACAAGTCGGTGTCGCATCGCGCGGTGATGTTCGCCGCGCTGGCCGATGGCGTCTCGCAGATCGATGGCTTCCTGGAGGGCGAGGACACCCGCGCCACCGCCGCGATTTTCCAGAAACTCGGCGTGCGCATCGAAACCCCTTCGCCATCGCGCCGCATCGTGCATGGTGTCGGCGTGGACGGGCTGAAGGCGGCCGCCGGCGAACTCGATTGCGGCAATGCCGGCACCGGCATGCGCCTGCTGGCCGGCCTGCTGGCGGCGCAGCCGTTCGACAGCGTGCTGGTCGGCGACGAATCGTTGTCGCGCCGGCCGATGCGGCGCATCACCGGACCGCTGGCGCGCATGGGCGCGCGCATCGACACCGAAGAGGGCGGCCTGCCGCCGCTGCGCATCCACGGTGGCCAGCCGCTGCAGGGCATCGACTACACCCTGGAAGTCGCCAGCGCGCAGGTGAAGTCGGCGGTGCTGCTGGCCGGCCTGTACGCGCAGGGCGAGACCATCGTCCACGAACCGCACCCCACCCGCGATTACACCGAGCGCATGCTGGCCGCGTTCGGCGCCGACATCGAATTCTCGCCCGGCCACGCGCGCCTGCGCGGCGGCCAGCGCCTGCGCGCGACCGATGTGGTGGTGCCGGCGGACTTTTCGTCCTCGGCGTTCTTCCTGGTCGCCGCCAGCATCGTGCCCGGTTCGGAACTGCGCCTGCGCGCGGTCGGACTCAATCCGCGCCGGACCGGCCTGTTGACCGCGCTGCGTCTGATGGGCGCGGACATCCGCGAGGAAAACCGGGCGGAGCAGGGCGGTGAACCGGTCGCCGATCTGGTCGTGCGATACGCGCCGCTGCGCGGTATCGAAGTGCCCGAGGCGCTGGTGCCGGACATGATCGACGAGTTCCCCGCGCTGTTCGTCGCCGCGGCTTGCGCCGAAGGCCCGACCGTGGTGCGTGGCGCCGCCGAACTGCGGGTCAAGGAATCCGATCGGCTTGCGACGATGGCCGCGGGCCTGCGCACGCTGGGCCTGCAGGTGGACGAAACTCCCGATGGCGGGACCATCCATCCGGGCACCCTGCAGGGCGGCCACATCGACAGCCACGGCGATCATCGCATCGCGATGTCGTTCGCGGTCGCCGGCCAGCGCAGCGGCGGCGAAGTGCGGGTCGGCGACATCGCCAACGTCGCCACCTCGTTCCCCGGTTTCGACACCCTGGCGACCGGCGCCGGCTTCGCCTTGCGGCCTGCGTGAGTCCCACAATCCCTGTAGGAGCGACGTAAGTCGCGACCCGATTTCGTCTTCCTGCTCGGCAGGTCGCGACTTACGTCGCTCCTACAGACAAGCAGCAAAGCAAAAAGGGAAGCCGTCGCCGGCTTCCCTTTTTCGATTCCGGTTTCAGGCCGGCTTCAAATCGGCTTGAAATCGACCGGCACCTGCACCGTGCTGGCGACCGCCTTGCCGTTGCGCAAGGCCGGTTCGAAGCGCCACTTGCGCACGGCCTGCACCGCGGCGCGATCCAGATCGCGATTGCCGCTGCGGCGGACCACGTCGACATCGACCGGCTGGCCGCTGGCGTCGAGTTCGGCGCGCACCATCACCGTGCCGCCGATGCCGGCGCGAAGCGCGGCAGCCGGATATTGCGGCGACGGATTGCCGGTCATCAGCCGCGGCCCCTGCGAACGAGGGGCACGCTCGGCGGAAGCGACGCTGCGGCGCTGTTCGGCGCGCGGCTTGTCGGTGCGGGAAGCCGCAGCGGTAGCCTCGTCGTCGGGCACGACGGCGGGCGCGGTCACCGGGGGAGCAGCGCTTTCCAGTGGCAGCGATGCCGGTTGGCGCTGCTTGTACCACGCCACTCCGGCCGCCACGACGGCAAGCAGGGCAATCACCCACAACAACACCAGGGATGCGTTCTTCTCCCGTGGCGGCGTCGTATCAGCCGTTTCGGCGGGACTCCATTCGGGCTGGGGATGCGTATGGGCCATGGAAAAACCTCCTCGTCCACGCGTTGCTGCGTTGGCATCGAGTCTTGCATGGAGGTTTGTTGGCATCGCGTGAGCGGCCGGTAAAGTCGCCCGGATCGGGAAAGTCACGATTCAGCTGGCGCGCCGCCGGTTCAGCTGCGCGCCAGTTCCCGGCTCATTGCTGCAGATTGAAGTCGATCGGAACGACCACGCTGGACGCCACCGGTTGGCCGTCGCGCTGGGCCGGATTGAAGCGCCAGCGGCGGACCGCGTCGAGCGCGGCGCGATCCAGATCGCGCGAGCCGCTGCGGGCCTCGACGGACACGTCGGTGGGCACGCCGTCGGCACCGACTTCCACCCGCACCATCACCGTGCCGGCATCGCCCCGGCGCAACGCGGCGGCGGGATAGTCGGGCGGGGGCGTCTGGCCTGCCATTGGTACCGGCTGGTCGCCGGGCGCCAGCGCCACGCCGGCGGCCGGTGCCGCGGGCGCATCCGGTACCGCGGGAGCGGCCGGTGCCGGGGCTTCCTCGATCGGTGCCGGCATCGGTGCCTGTTCGACCAGTTGCGGACGCCCGTTGCCGTCTTGGCGGGGTTCTTCCAGGCCGCTGGCGCCACCGCGCGCGGGCAGGGGTTCGGGCAGCGCCTCCACCACCGGCTTGTTGCCCTCGACCGTGGCCTCGGGCTGGTAGAAGCCGTCGTCGCCGCGGCCGACCAGCCAGACAATCACGAACAGCAGCAGCCCGGCGCCGAAGGCGATGCCGGCGATGCGCAGGGTGCGGCGGGGCAGGCGGAACACGAGTTCGGAATCCGGGGATTCGCGGGAAGCGGACATGGAAGGCACCGTGGTGGCTGCGCCGATTCTGACACGCCCGGGGTGAACGCTGCGAGGCATGACGGCGCATAAAAGGCGATAATCGGCGTCCTGCCGCATATCCGTTCCGAATCCCATGCTCGATCCCGCCCTGCTTCGCACCCAGACCGCTGAACTCGCCCAACGCCTGAAGGACAGCCGGGGTTTCGACCTTGACGTGTCCCGGCTGGCCGAACTGGAGTCGTCGCGCAAGCAGATCCAGAAGCGCACCGAGGAACTTCAGAACCTCCGCAATACCCGTTCCAAGGCGATTGGCCAGGCCAAGGCCAAGGGCGAGGACGTGGCCGCGCTGATGGCCGAGGTGGCCGGTTTCGGCGACGAGCTCAAGGCCTCGGAAGTGAAGCTGGAGGAGATCCGCGGCGCTATCGAGGCGATCGCGCTGGGCATTCCCAACCTGCCGCATGCCAGCGTCCCGAACGGCGGCGACGAGAGCCAGAACGTCGAACAGCATCGCTGGGGCGCCCCGCCGGCGTTCGACTTCCCGGTCAAGGACCATGTGGAACTCGGCGCCCGCCACGGCTGGCTGGATGGCGATACCGCCGCCAAGATTTCCGGCGCGCGCTTCACCGTGCTGCGTGGCCAATTGGCCCGCCTGCACCGCGCGCTGGCGCAGTTCATGCTGGACCTGCATACCGGCGAACACGGCTACGAGGAAACCAACGTGCCGCTGATCGTCAACGCCGAGAGCCTGTATGGCACCGGCCAGTTGCCCAAGTTCGAAGAGGACATGTTCAGCACCCAGCTGGGCGAGCACAAACGCTACCTGATCTCCACCTCCGAGATCTCGCTGACCAACATCGTCCGCGACGAAATCCTCGACGACGCGCGCCTGCCGCTGCGCATGACCGCGCATTCGCTATGCTTCCGCTCCGAGGCCGGCAGCAGCGGCCGCGACGTGCGCGGCTTCATCCGCCAGCACCAGTTCGAGAAGGTGGAACTGGTCTCGATCGCTCGCCCCGCGGAAAGCTACGACGAGCACGAACGCATGACCCGCAGCGCGGAAGTGGTGCTGGAAAAGCTGGGCCTGCCGTACCGCCGCATGCTGCTGTGCTCGGGCGACATGGGTTTCTCCGCCACCAAGACCTACGATCTGGAAGTCTGGCTGCCGTCGCAGCAGACCTACCGCGAGATTTCCTCGTGCTCCAACTGCGAGGATTTCCAGGCCCGCCGCATGCAGGCGCGCTGGCGCAATCCGGCCACCGGCAAGCCCGAGCCGGTACACACCCTCAACGGTTCCGGCACCGCCGTGGGCCGCGCGCTGATCGCGGTGATGGAGAACTACCAGAACGCCGACGGCTCGATCACCGTGCCTGAAGTGCTGCGCCCCTACATGGGCGGCACCGACCGCATCGCCTGATCCGCGCGCGAACCCTCCCGTAGAGCGGAGCTTGCTCCGCTGCCCGACGCCGCGCGATTCCTTGGTCCGATTCGCGCCGATTCTTACCGAACGACCGCGCATCCCGTAGCCGAGCAAGCTCGGCTCTACGCCTCGCTCTTCGGAGAAGAGGGGGACCGAAGGGGATTCGCGCTCGCATCGCCTGATCGGCACCCGCGAACCTCCCGTAGAGCGGAGCTTGCTCCGCTGCCCGATGCCACGCGATTCCTTGGTCCGAGTCGCGCCGATTCTTACCGGACGACCGCGCATCCCGTAGCCGAGCAAGCTCGGCTCTACGCCTGCTCCTTTGGAGAAGAGAGGGACCGAAGGGGATTCGCGCTCACATCGCCTGACCGGCACCCGCGAACGCTCGCGTAGAGCGGAGCTCGCTCCGCTGCCCGATGCCACGCGATTCCTTGGTCCGAGTCGCGCCGATTCTTACCGGACGACCGCGCATC
>NZ_JBQENC010000026.1:0-21223 GCF_052044485.1 Pseudoxanthomonas sp. 22568 | reverse complement strand
GCGCAGGACGCCCCGCCCGCAGCCGAGGCACCGGAGGCGCCGAGCGCGCCGGGCGGAGCGGTTCAGCGGGTGAGCATCCAGGAGTACCGGGTGCGCGGCAACAGCGTGCTGGCGGCGCGGGAGATTGAGCAGGCGGTGATGCCGTACCTGGGCCCGGGGCGGACGCTGGCCGACGTGGAGGCCGCGCGCGATGCGCTGCAGGCGGCCTACCAGCAGCGCGGCTACCAGTCCGTGTACGTGGACCTGCCCGAGCAGCAGGTCAGCGGCGGGGTGGTGGTGCTGCAGGTGACCCAGACCCGGGTCGGGACGGTGAACGTGGTCGGGGCCCGGCACCACGACCCGGCACGGTTGCGCGCGGCGGTGCCGGCGCTGGCCACCGGGCAGGTGCCGGACTTCACCCGCGCCCAGGACCAGCTGGCCGCGCTCAACCGCACCGCGCGCCGGCAGGTGGTGCCGCTGGTCAAGCCCGGCGCCACGGAGGGGACCATGGACGTGGACCTGAAGGTGGAAGACACCGCGCCGTGGCGGGCCAGCCTGACGGTCAACAACGACCACAGCGTGGACACCACCCCGCTGCGCAGCATCCTGAGCGTGGGCCACGACAATTTGTGGCAGCGCGAGCACAGCGCCTCGCTGACCTGGTTCGCCGCCCCGGAGGACGTGGACGAGGCCAGCGTGTGGTCCGGGTCCTACCGGCTGCCGCTGGGCGGGCCGGACTGGCAGCTGGAAGTGGCCGGCTACCGCTCCGACAGCAACGTGGTCTCCAGCGGCACCACCCAGGTCACCGGCAAGGGCCACGCGGTGGGCCTCAAGCTCAGCCACACCCTGCCGCAGGCCGGGGCCTGGTGGCACCAGTGGACGCTGGGGGTGGACTTCAAGGACATGGACGAGGCGGTGGCCCTGACCGGGATGGCCAGCGACTTCGCGCCGCTGAAGTACGCGCCGGTGACCCTGGCCTACAGCGGGTTCCGCCAGGGCGAGCGGCACCAGTTCGCGCTGGGCCTGCAGGCGGTGTTCGGCGCGCGCAGCGTGCTGGGCTACGGCAGCGGGGCGGACGCGTTCGACTGGAAGCGCGCCTATGCCGATGCCAGCTTCTTCGTGCTCAAGGCCGATGTCAGCGACACCTACAGCCTCGCCAGCGGGGCGCAGTGGTACGCGCGGGTGTCGGCGCAGCTGACCGACCAGCCGCTGGTGTCCGGCGAGCAGTTCGCCGCCGGCGGCATGTACACCACCCGCGGCTACCGCTCGGCCGAGGCCATCGGCGACTACGGGGCGATGTTCACCCTGGAGTGGCGCAGCGCGCCGCTGACCCGCTGGGGCCTGCGCGAGTGGCGCTTCCACGGCTACCTGGACGGGGCCTGGCTGGGCCTGCGCCGGCCACTGCCCGAACAGGAGGCCGAGGCCTCGCTGGCGTCGCTGGGGGTCGGCACCAGCTTCCGGGTGGGCGAGCACTTCGACGTGCGCCTGGACTACGGCCACAGCCTGCTGGACGGGCCCACCACCACCCGCGGCGCGGACCGGCTGCACGTCAGCGTCGGCGCCAGCTACTGACCCTCATTTCTTTTTCTGGAGATTTTTCCATGCAACGCGTCCTTCTCCTGTTGTTGATGCTGCTGGGCCTGTCGCTGCAGGCCAGCGCCCGGGCCCAGGAACCCGGTCCGGCCTGGTGGCAGGCCGACTGGAAGTACCGCAAGCCGCTGACGGTGGACGCCGGCCCGCAGGGCGCGGGCCTGGCCACCGGCCCGGGCCGGCTGCCGGTGCTGGTGCGCCTGCACGCGGGCAACTTCGCCTTCGACGGGGTGGGCGAGGGCGGCCAGGACCTGCGCTTCATCGCCGCCGACGGGCACACCGTGCTCAACCACCAGGTCGAGCGCTACGACGCGGCCGCGGCCATGGCCCTGGTCTGGGTCGACGTGCCGGCGGTGACCCCGGGCGCGGCGCAGACCCTGTGGATGTACTACGGCAACCCGCAGGCCCCGGCCGCGGGCAACGGCCAGCTGGTGTTCGACCCGGACTACACCGCCGTCTACCACTTCGCCGGCACCACCGCCCAGGTCCAGGACACCACCGCCTACGGCAACCACGCCAGCGGCCCGTTGACCGCGCTGGAGGCGGCCCTCATCGGCCGCGGCGCGCAACTGGGCACCGCGCCCTTCCAGCTGCCGGCCTCGGCCTCGCTGGCAGTGCCGGCCGGCGGGACGATGAGCTTCTCGGCCTGGGTCAAGCCCGAGGCGGCCGGTCCGGGCCAGAGCGTGTACCTGCGCCGGGACGGGGAGCACCTGCTGTGGCTGGGCGTGGACAACGGGGTGCCGTTCGTGCAGGTGGACCAGGCGCGCAGCGCGCCGGTGGCCGCATTGCCGAGCGGGCAGTGGAGCCATCTGGCCTTCACCGCCGACGCCGGGGCGGTGGTGCTGTACGTGGGCGGGCGGGAAGTGGCGCGGGTGGAGACCCCACTGCCGGCGCTGGCCGGTCCGGCCTGGGTCGGCGGCGAAGGCACCCCGGCCCCGGCCGGGGCGGTGGCCGCCGCGCCGTTCACCGGCGCGCTGGACGAGGTGCGCCTGTCCAAGGTGGCCCGGCCGGCGGCCGCGCTGCTGGCCGAGGTGGCCTCGCAGGGCCCGGCCGCGCGGCTGGTGCGCCTGGGCGAGGACGAACAGAACGCCGGGGTGAGCCATTTCGGGTTCATTTTGAAGTCCATGCCGGTGGACGCCTGGGTGGTGGTCATCGTGTTGGGGCTGATGCTGCTGCTGTCCTGGGCCATCATGCTGGCCAAGGGGCGGTATTTCGGGCGGGTCAGCCGGGCCAACGCGGCCTTCGCCGTGCAGTACCAGCAGGTGGCCGGCCTGCCGGCGGCCAGCCTGCAGGAACGCGCCCGCCAGGGCACCCTGGACGCGGATATCCGCGAGCACGCCAGCCTGTGGCGGCTGTACGCCATCGCCATGGACGAACTCAAGGGCCGCCAGGCCCACGCCCACGGCCTGAGCGCGGCCGCGCTGGCGGCCATCCGCGCGGCCATGGACGCCGAGGTCATCCGCGAAGGCGAGCGCATGAGCCGGCGCATGAACTGGCTGTCCACCACCATTGAAGGCGCCCCCTACGTGGGCCTGTTCGGCACCGTCATCGGCATCATGCTGGTGTTCGCGGTGGCGGCCATGGCCGGGGCGGTGGACATCAACTCGGTGGCCCCGGGCATGGCCGCGGCGCTGCTGTGCACGGCCGCCGGCCTGGGCGTGGCCATCCCGGCCCTGTTTGGCTACAACTGGCTGGCCGCCCGCGCCGAGGCCATCGGCGCGGACATGGCCGTGTTCGTGGACGAGTTCAGCGCCCGCCTGGCCGAGGAGTTCGACGCCGCCGGTCCGGTGCCGTCGGTGCTGCACTCGGTGCGGGCCTGAGGACCGCGCCATGGCCGCCAAGCGATTGGGTGTCAAAAAACGCGAGAAGGGCATCAACGTCACCCCCTTCGTGGACGTGCTGCTGGTGGTGCTGGTCATTTTCATTTTGACCAGCAACGCCACCATCCCCGGCATTGAAGTCAACCTGCCCAAGGCCAGCAGCAGCCAGGCCCTGGAGAAGCCGCAGACCAAGGCCATCACGGTCGACAACGCCGGGCAGATTTTCCTGGACGCCTACCCGGTGAGCCTGGCCGAGCTGGAACAGCGCCTGCGCACCGAACAGGCCATCACCCCGGACTTCCCGGTCATCGTGCGCGGCGATGCCCAGGTGCAGTACGCCCGGGTGGTGGAAGTGCTGGACCTGCTGCGGCGCATCGAGCTGACCCAGGTCGGCCTGGTCACCGGCAAGGCGCAGGGGTGAGGCCATGACTGCGCCCGACCCCCGTCCCGGCCGCGGCCTGCGCGCGGGCTGGCCGGCCCTGCTCGGGGCGCTGCTGCTGGCCGCGCTGCTGGTGGGCCTGGTCGGCTACCTGCTGCTCAAGGACCCGGCCAGCACCCGCCGGCCGGTGGCCGCCGTGCCGGTGCTGACCCTGCCGCCGCCGCCCCCGCCGCCGCCCGAACCCGAGCCCGAACCCGAACCGGAAGTGGAACCGGAAGAGGTCATGCCCGAGCCCGAGCCGCTGGAGGACGTGCCCAAGCCGGCCGAGGAGGCGCCCACCCCGGACACCGCCGACCCGGTGACCATGAACGCCGACGCCCAGGCCGGCACCGACAATTTCGGCATCCAGTCCGGTCGCGGCGGCGGCATGAGCGGGGTCGGCGCCGGCGGCGCCGGCAACGCCTCCTACGGCCGCTACCTGGGCTACGTCCTGCAGCAGGCCATCGCCCGCGACGAACGCCTGCGCCCGCTGGCCTTCCAGCTGACCCTGCACGTCTGGCTCGGCCCCGGCGGGGAACTGAGCCGGGTCGAACTGGCCCGCGGCAGCGGCAACCCCGACGCCGACCAGGCCGTGCTGGAGGCCGTGCGCGCCCTGGGCCGGGTGGACGAACGCCCGCCGGCCTCGCTGACCTTCCCGGCCCGGGTGCTGGTGCAGGGCCGCCGGCCCGCCGGCTGACCCGCCCCCCATCCCGACCACTGCCCCCTTTTCCCGCCCCTTTTTCCTGCCTTGTGAGTTGCCCATGACCCGTCTTCCCCTTTCCCGCCTGCGCCACCTGGCCGCCGGCATCGGCCTGGCCCTGGTCCTGTCCACCGCCGCCCAGGCCCAGGAGGCCCCGGCTGCCGAGAGCACCCTGGTCAAGCTCATCCGCGGCCTCATCGACAGCGGCGCGCTCACCCCCCAGGTGGGCCAGGCCCTGCTGGAGGAAGCCCGCCGCGAGGCCGCCGCCCGCCCGGCCGCCAGCGCCGCCGGCCCGGCCCTGGAACCGGGCGAGGTGCGCGTGCCCTACATCCCCGAGTCCGTGCGCGAAGGCATCCGCGAGGAGGTCAAGGCCGAAGTGCTGGCCCAGGCCAAGGCCGAACGCTGGGCCGCCCCGGACGCGGTGCCGGAGTGGACCCAGCGCGTGCAGGTCACCGGCGATGTGCGCGTGCGCAACGAGTCGCGCCTGTTCTCCGAACGCAACAGCACCATCGAGACCGACTGGGCCCGCATCAACGCCGGCGATGGCTACGACATCAACCCCAACACCCACCTGGACCTGCCGCCGCTGCGCAACACCCGCCAGGACCGCAACAACTCCTGGCGCATCCGCGCCCGCCTGGGCGTGCTGGCCCAACTGGGCGAACACACCCGCGCCGGCGTGCGCCTGGCCACCGGCAACGACGACGGCCCGGTCTCCACCACCCAGACCCTGGGCGGCGGCCTGGCCAAGAAGGACGCCTGGCTGGACCAGGCCTGGCTGGCCTGGTCGCCGCTGCCGGGCCTGGAGTTCACCGGCGGACGCTTCGCCAACCCCTACTGGTCCACCGACATCCTGTTCTCCAACGACCTCAACTTCGACGGCCTGGCGGTCAAGTACGAACGGGCCGTGGGCCAGGGCCTGGACCTGTTCGCCACCCTGGGCCTGAGCCCGCTGGAATACTCGGCCGACAACTTCCCGGCCACCAGTCAGGACAAGCAGGCCAGCCGCGACAAGTGGCTCAACGGCCTGCAGGTGGGCGCCAACTGGCGTTTCGGGGAGGACCAGACCCTGCGCGCGGCGCTGGCCTACTACCAGTTCCGCAACATCTCCGGCGAGTACTCGGCCCCCTGCGCGCTGTACGCCGGCGCCCAGGTCTGCAGCACCGACGGCACCCGCCCGGCGTTCATGCAGAAGGGCAACACCCTCATGCTCCTGCGCAACATCGCCCTGGACCCGCTGGACCCGGCCAACACCCCGCTGCCGCAGTACGTGGGCCTGGCGGCCAATTTCAGGTTGGTGGACGTGAACCTGAGTTGGGAGACCCCGGCCCTGGCCGGCACCCGCCTGCGCCTGGAGGCCCACGGGGTCAAGAACACCGCCTATGACCCGCAGCGGATGTGGACCCGCGCCCACGGCGGGCTGGTCACCAACCTGGCCACCCCGGCCGGGGCCACCCCCACCGTGGCCGACCTGGACAGCGGCGACACCGCCTACCTGGTCCAGGCCACCTTCGGCGACCTGGCCCTGGCCCAGGCCGGCGACTGGAACGCCTGGCTGGGCTACAAGCGCATCGACCCGGACGCGCTGCCGGACGGGTTCAACGACTCCAATTTCCATCTCGGCGGCACCAACGCCAAGGGCTACTACCTGGGCGCCTCCTACGCCTTCGACCGCAAGGTCTGGCTGACCGGCCGCTGGATGGCCGCCAAGGAAGTCAGCGGCGCACCGCTGTCCATCGACGTCTTCCAACTGGAGGTCAATGCCGGGTTCTGACCGGACCCTGGCGACGCGTCCTGATGCCGCGTTGCGAAGCGTGCGAAACGGCGGGCCGGATCACGACACCGGCCCGCCGGGAGGACTGGTAGGCTGTGTCCTCCTTCCGTGATCGCGTGGCTGGACCATGACATCGCCGCGGCGCGTGACGCGCTTCCGGATCACCTCGTGTTTCCTGCTATCGGCCGCCCTGGCCGCCTGCACGCATGCGCCCGCGGACAGCGGCGCGAACGGAAACACCACGAGCGCGGGCACGACGGCGAGTACGGGACAGGAACCGCTGCCGGATTGGCTGCGCGCGAGAATCGCCGACTACGAACGACTGCCCGCAAACGGCGCGCCCGGTTCGATCTGGCGGATCACCCATCAGGGATCGCCGGCGTTCTACCTGGTGTCGCCCTGCTGCGATCAGTTCAACCCGCTGCTCGATGCGCGTGGCAAGGAGATCTGCAGTCCGTCCGGCGGTTTCACCGGCGCCGGGGACGGCAAGTGTCCCAAGCCGATGGACGCGGGTACCGAGGCGATCCGGGTCTGGGTGCATCCGGAAGAGGAACATCCGCCTGCCGCGGCTCCCGGACTGGGCCGATGAACCGATTGCCGTGCCTGCCGCGCGCGACCGGCGCGGTTCGCCGGGATGGGTAAGATAGGCTGCAGATCGTTTCGTTCCCGGGTCCGGTCATGGTCTACGCGTTCCTGGCTTCCGTCCTGATTTTCGCCGCCGTGGTGATGCTGCATGTCCAGCACAGCCGGGTGGGCGATCGCCTGCTGCAACGCTCCTTCGAGGGACTGCGGTTTCCGGCCGGGACCGGTACCTTGCGGGTGGATGAAATCACCGTGGTCAAGCGGGTGACCCATGAGGTTTCGCGGCACAGCGACCATGCACCGCTGGCGGCGTTCTGGTACTGCGTGGGTCCGGGACCGAACTACTACGTCGCCGTCGCCGAGTACCAGCGCAACGGCTGGCGCAGCGGACGCTACCAGTGGGTGGTGCGCCCGATCGACGAGGAGCGCATGCGCGGCGCATTGGGCGGCGATCCGGAGGCGCTGCACGCGGCGTTCGGCGATCACGTGGAAGGCGTGCTGCGCGCCTGAACCGGCGCGGCGGTCAGGCCGCCTTGGCTTCGCGGTGCTTGAGCACGTGATCGATCAGGCCCCACTCCCTGGCTTCCTCCGCGCTCATGTAGTGATCGCGATCGAGCGTTCGTTCGACTTCCGCGCAACTGCGTCCGCAATGCTCGGCGTACAGGCGGATGACGCGCTCCTTGGTTTTCCGCATTTCCTCGGCGTGGATGAAGATGTCCGAGGCCTGCCCCTGGAAACCGCCCAGCGGCTGGTGCACGTGCAGGCTGGCATTGGCCAGCGCCTTGCGCTCGCCCGGTTCGCCCGCCATCAGCAGGAACGAACCCATCGAACGGGCGGTTCCCATGCACAGCGTGTGCACCGGCGCCTTGATGTATTGCATGGTGTCGTACATCGCCAGGCCGGCAGTGATCAATCCGCCAGGTGAATTGATGTAGAGATGGATGGGCTTGTCCGGATTCTCCGCCTCCAGGAACAGCAACTGCGCGCATACCAGCGCCGAGACGGTGTCGTTGACCTCGCCGTTGAGGAAGATGATCCGTTCGCGCAGCAACCGCGAATAGATATCGAAGGAACGTTCCCCCCGGCTCGATTGTTCGAGCACCATGGGGACGAGTTGCATCGTTTCGCGCATGCGCGAACTCCCGGTTTCCAGAAAGTGGCGAGGGGCGCGCGGTGTCAGGCCGCGCGCATGAGGACGGGGGCGTCGTCGTTGGCGGCCGGCACGGCGGAGGTCAGCCGCGGATCCGGCGGCGCATGGATGATCCGCAGCGTGCTGCCGCCGCCTTCGTTGGGACGTATCCGGAAGGTCACGACGCTTTCGAGGAAGGGTGGTTCGTCATCGCGCACCCGATAGCGGATTTCCTCGCCGCCCACCGTGGATACCGGCGTGGCGTCGGCCAGGGCGCCGTCGGGTAGCCATTGTTCGCGGAATTCCGGGATGCTGATGGCGCGCCAGACCTGGGCCGGTGGCGCGTCCAGATCGTATTCGAGCACCAGATCGCCATCATCGGCCTGCGTTTCGGTCGCGGAGTCGTTCATTGGTCCATGTCCTTCAACAGCGCCTTCAGGGCGTCGATCCGGGCAGGCCAGTAGGCGCGGTACTTCGCCAGCCAGCGCGCGATGAGCGCCAGGCCGTCCGGATCGACTTCGTAATTCACGAACCGGCCCTCGCGTTCCTCGCGCACCAGTCCCGCGCCGCGCAGCACGGCCAGGTGCTGGGACATCGCCGGCTGGCTGATGTCCAGGCCCGTGCGCAGGGCGCTGGCGTTCATCCGTCCCGCCGCCAGCTTCTCGAAGATCGCGCGGCGGGTGGGATCGGCCAGGGCCTTGAAGATGTCGTTTTCGACCATGCGCAACACATTAGCGATTGCTTATGTGTTGCGCAAGTGCCTCCCGGGGAAGCGTGACCGCGCGGCTAGAAAGTGACCTTCACCGACGGCGCGCTGCGCTTGGCCTCGCCGTGATAGACCGCCTCGATGTTGTTGCCGTCCGGATCCAGCGCGAACGCGCCGTAGTAGCCCGGGTGATAGGCGCGTTCGCCGGGCGGGCCGTTGTCGCGACCGCCGTTGGCGAGCGCGGCGCGATGGAAGGCCTCAACCATCGCGCGGTCCTGCGCCTGGAACGCCAGGTGATGGCGGCCGGTGAGTTCGCCCTGCGCGGCCTCGCTGCTGGCGGTGGACACGAACAGCTCGTCGGCCCAGAAATAATCGTCGCCGCTGCCGCTCATCGGAATCTGCAAGGCATCGAAGACGGCTTGATAGAAACGGCGGCTGGCCTCCAGATCGCGCACCACCAGTTGCAGGTGATCGATCAGGCGACCGCGGTGGAGTTCGTTGGTTTCCATGGACGAAGGTCCCGTGATGGCGTGGATTCGTCTTATAGCATCGGCGCGTGGCGCGCCGCTTCACGATTTCTTCAAGCCGGAACAGCATTGTTTCAAGACGACGTCGGAGATGGCGATGGCGCGCGCAGGTATCCGATGACCGGTTGCTGCCGAGCAAGTGCGACGGATCAGGGTGAGCGCAGCAATGCCTCGATGCGCGCACGCAGGTCCGCCTGCATGTCCGCGCTGAAATCATGGGCGATGCCGGGATACGGGGTGAGCGCGGCATCTAAACCGCGCTCGCGCAAGGTCTCCACCGCCGCGCGGGTCGGGCCGATCGGCACCGTGGCATCGTCTTCACCGTGCAGCGCATGCAGCGGCGGACAATCTGCCGCGCAGGCCGGACGCGCGGGCAGCCACTCCGGCAACAACCGCGCCGCCACCGGGAACACCGCACGGAACTGAGCGGGATGATCCAGTGCCAGCAGGAACGCCAGATCGCCGCCATAGGAAACGCCGGTGACGATCGCCTTGCCGCGTCCCGGATGCCGCGCTTCCACCGCGCCGATGACCTCGAGCAACCGGCGTTCGCTTTCGCGAGTCAGCGCCGCCTGTTCACCGGCGGGACGCTGGCCATATCCCTGCGGGAACCATGACTTCCCGTGCGGACGCGGATGCGGGCCTTCCGGCAGCACCACCCGTGCCGGCACCCGCAGACCATTGAAGGCCTCGACCAGCACCTCCGGATGGGCGCCGGAATAGTGCAGGGCGATGATCAGCGGCAGCGCATCGTCGGGTCCGGCGCCACCGGTTTCGTAGACGAGGTACCGCGAACCCGCAGCCTGTTCCTCGCGTGGCGGCGAAGTTTGCGCCAGGACGCCCGGCGCCGGGACCAGGCAGGCCACCATCAGCAGGTATATGAACAGGCGCATGCGAAGTCGGAACGAGGAGGGACCGCCACGCTAGCGCCAGCACGGGCGCGCTGCAATGAATCCGGGATTTGACCGGATCCTCACCCGGCATGGGGCAACCTGTCCCGCACGGCCGACCCGCGCGCCGGCCCGGAGAAGCAGGATGAAAAGCGCGACACGCCACATGCTGTTGCTGGCCGGCATGTTGTGCCTATGGGCCAGTGCCTATTCGCTGGGACGGGACGCCGTGCACGAGCGCGCCGGACAGACCGCCCCGCCCAATCCGCCCAGTGCCATCCCGGACCCCGCCCGTCACACCGCCGGCACCGCTCCGGCCGGATTGCCGCGCGTTGCCGGCGCGGCGGCGATCGCGACACCGATGCTCGGACCCGAGACCGAGGCGGCGGCGCGGCTCGTGGTGCGCCATCCTCCCAGGCCATAGCGCAGACGCGCGCCGCGTCCCAGCGACGCGTAGCCGCCTCAGCCCTTACGCCGCCTGCAACTGGTCGACCTGCGCCATTGCCTGCCGCATCGCCACATCGGCGCGTTCCGGACTGATGCGCACGCCTTCCGCGCTGACCACGTCCAGGCGGGTTACGCCGAGGAAACCGAAGAGCGCGCGCAGATGGCTTTCCTGGTGTTCCAGCGCGGCCATCGGGCTCTCCGGTCCGTAGAAGCCGCCGCGCGCCGAGGCGACGATGATCCGCTTGTCGCCCAGCAATCCTTCCACGCCCTGTTCGCTGTGGCGAAAAGTCCTGCCCGGGATGGTCAGCGCGTCGAGCCACGACTTGAGCTGGCTGGGCACGCCGAAGTTGTACATCGGCGCGCCGATGACGATGACGTCGGCCGCCAGTGCTTCCTCCAGTGCGACGGCCAGTTCGCGCGTCGATGCCGACGCGGAATTGGTGACGAATGCGTCCGTCGAGAATTGCGGCAAGGGCGCGGCGGCGACGTCGCGGTAGGTCACCTGCGCGTGCGGCTGGTGCTTGCGCAGGTGGGTTACGATGGCGGCCGAAAGCGAACGGGTGACCGACTGGTCGCCCTGGATGCTGGAATCGATGTGCAGGATGTTCATGCGCGATTGCTCGTGTGGGGCGCATGAAACTATTGGCGTATCGCGCTTCCTTCAAGAAGGATGCTTTTCAATACCTAGTATGCAAAACCATACCGAACCCTGCGAAGGCAGCTACGAGGAAGTGGCTCCACGGCATGACCAGATTCGTGCCGCGATGCAATCGATCGGCGGAAAATGGAAGCTGGAGATCCTGTGGCTGCTCAGCCACAGGATGCATCGCTTCAACGAACTGCGCCGCGCGATTCCGGGTGTCACCCAGCACATGCTGACCCAGCAGTTGCGCGAACTGGAGGGCGACGGACTGATCAGCCGCACCGTCTATCCCGAAGTGCCGCCGCGCGTGGAATACGCAATCGCCGAGCCCGCGCGCCGCCTGCGCCCGGTGTTCGAAGCCCTTTTCGCCTGGATGGCCGAGGGCCGCAACGCCACGGAACCGGTGATGGCGGAAGCGGTGTCCGGCGCCACGCCCCTCGCGGGAGCGAGGTAAGCGGCGTCCGCCCATCGTTGCCCCGCGGGCGCTACTGGGCCAGGCCGATCTGCTTCATCAGCGCCTGGTTGTCCCAGTAGAGGTATTCCTCCTTCATCACCCCGTTCTCCCATACACCCACCGTCAGCATCGGCAATTTGAACGGCTTGTTCGTGGGCGGCAGCGACTTGCCGTTGCCCAGCGGCATCGGCTGGCTGAAGGTGCCTTCGATGATGCCGGATACCGCGGTCATGTTGCCTTGCGCGATGCGGATGGGATGCTCGCTGATCCGGGTGTCGGGAGCGAATACGAACATCGGCTTCAACTCCTCGATGTGCGCGGCCAGACCGGTGGTGGTGCGTCCGTCCGGGTAGTGCACCACGATGTCCTGGGCATGGCTGCGAGGCAGTTCATCCCACTTCTGGTGGCTGTAGACGTTGAAGTCCAGGTCGTCGAAGTTGTCCAGGTTCTTCTTCTGCTCGGCCTGCTCGGCCTTGATGCGGGCCAGCTCGGCATTGGCGGCGATATCCGTGGACGCCGCGGGCGGATTGGCGGGAGGCGTCGGCGAACACGCGCACAGGGCAAGGGCCAGCAGACTGCTCGCTGGCAGGACGATACGGCGGAACGATGACGGTGACATGGACTGGCTCCCCCAGGAACGGATGGGCTTGCGCCCGGACAGCGTCCGCCGCGCGCCGCACGGCGATCCGCCACGACAACGCCGCCATCCTGGGACACCGGATGTTTGCCCGGCGTCATGGCCAGGCGAACGGAAATTCCGGCGCGGTGGTGCATCAATCTGCTCGCAACGGCTCTCCTGCAGGAGCGACGTAAGTCGCGACCGCCATCCCACGGTCAGGCAGCAGCCGACAGCCCACCACCCAAGTCGCCGATGACCGCACATCCCGCGTACCGAACCAGCCTCACTCCCAAGCCGAAATCCGCAGCCTCACCTTGCCGCGGATGCCAGGCACGCTGGGGCGCCGGCTGCCGTCGGCGGCGACCGTATGGCTGTCGAAGGGAATGGCGATCTCGACTTCCTCGCCGCTGATCTTCTTCGCGTCGATTTCGGTATGCGCCGCGGCCACGCCGGCGTCCTGCCAGGCATAGCTGATCTTCCACTTGCCGCCAGCCTGCAATGGCGGGGTCAGATCCAGGATCAACGAATTGCGGAACAGGTAGCCGCCCTCGTAGTGCTCGTTGATCCACAGCTTGCGCTCGATCTCGTAGTCGGGCACCCGCACACCCAGGGTCATGCTGTAGGACAGCGAGCGGCGATCCGGATTGACCCGGGCACGGTTGGCGAGGAACACGCTGGACAGGTAGTGCGACTTCTGCTGCTTCCACTCGGCGTGCGAGAAGCACGACACCGAGTCCTCCTCCGACATGCGCCGGGTCAGGTACCACAGCTTGCCGCGTGGCGCCGCCAGCGCTTCGACCTGGTACAGCGCGTCGATCTGGCGGCCCTGGTCGGCGGCCTTCTGCACCGGTTCGGGCAGGCGTATCTCGTCCACGTCCAGCCACACGTCCACGCGCACGTCGCCGAACAGGAAGCGGGCGAGGTTCTGGAACGCCTCCTCGCTGTTGACGATGCCGAAAAAGCCCGAGTGCGCGCGGTAGGCGAACGCCTTGGCGCAATACGCGCCGATGGAGCCGTCCGCATTCAGCCCGCGCAGGGTCGCGTTCTTGATCAGCACCAGCCCATCGCTGCCGTGTCCGACGAAGGTGCGCGACAGGCCGGCGGCGGTGGCGTAGTCCATCCGGTTGGTGCCGACCATGCAGAATACCCGCCGCGACGGGAAGCGATCCTCGGGCAGCAGGTCCACGCGCTTGTGCTGCTTGAATGCCGTCTTGAGGTCCAGGTATTCCGGCATCCGCTTGTCGCGGTCGAAATTGTTGATGTCGAAGGCGGACAGCCACTGCGGCACGTTGACCCCGGCCACGTCGATGCCATTGTGCGGAGTCGCGTAGGTGAACAGTTTGTCCACGTACTTGCGCGCCTGCTTGGGATCCAGCACCGGATTCTGCAGGAATGCGCGGCAGACCAGCCCGCCCATCGAATGGGCGACCAGATAGCAGCGGAAGTTGGCCGGACTCACCCCGTTGTCGGGATTGCCGCAGATGAGGTCGCGGGTCTTGACGATCAGATCGCCAAGCTCGCGCGCGAACGTCTCTATCTTCGGCGTGTTGCCGGTGCCGAACAGGCCCGACGCGTTGTCGTAGTAGCGATGGATGATGATGGAGCGGCTGCCGAGCCGGTTGCGGGTGGGCTGGCCCTCCGCATCGGTTTCCCATTCCGGATCCAGGATGTCGCGCCCGTCCTCGTACACGTCCGAATAGCCGAATTCGGACATCAACCGCACGATCGGCGATTCGAACACGTACTTGCGCGGTTTGCGCGAGGGATCCGAGACCGCGCGATACACGGTCGAGCCCAGGTTGAATCCGCAGAACGGGTCCGCGGTGGTCTCGTCGATTTCGCCGCGGGTCATCGCGTAGCCGCGGACGTAGATGATCGGGTAGTAGGGCGCTTCCATCTTGGCCATCGTGAACTCCTGTCGGCGGGGGAACCGTATGCGCGGGACAGCTTAGTCCCAGACATGGCTACGGATTTGGACGCCGGTCACGGCCAATGCCTTCAGCCCGGTGCCGCCTCGTCGGCCAGGCGCCGGCAGAACGCGGCGGTGGCGTCGTCCATGGGAAAGCAGCATTCGATGCGCAGTTCGTCCAGGGTGACGTCGCGCGGCGCGGCGAACACCGTGATGCTGGAGAAGAACTGCAGGCGCCGGCCATCGCGCTCGAAGAGCGTGGTCAGCAGCGGCGAGCTCCGCTGCCCCGGATCGNCGCTGCGGCACGCCGGGATGGGCCAGGATTTCCTCCAGCAGCTGGCGCGGAACCGGATCGGAAGGATGCGCGGCGATCTCGGCGTGCAGGTGATGGACGAGATCGCCGGCCACTTCCTCCCAGTTGACCAGCGCGGCGCGAAGGTCGGTCGGATCGAACACGTGCCGCAGCATGTTGGCATGCGGACTGGCGCGCCCGGCCAGCAGGAAGCCGTTGACCCGCAGGGCGGCGGCATTGGCGCGCAGGATGTTCCAGTGCCGGTCCAGGACGAAGGCGGGATACGGTTCCTGCTGGGCGATGATGAAGTCGATGGCGCGCTGGATGCGCGCGAGTTCGGGCGCGTCCAGCGGTGTTTCCGGGTATTGCGCGACGTAGCCGGCGGCCTGGAGCAGGGCATTGCGTTCGCGCAGCGGCAACGCCAGCGCGTCGGCCAGCCGCACCACCATCTCGCGGCTGGGCTGGGACTTGCCGGTTTCCACATAGCTGAGATGGCGCGCGGAGATGTCCGCGGCCAACGCCAGATCGAGCTGGCTGAAACGGCGCGCCGCGCGCCATTCGCGCAGCAGCGGACCGGGACCCGGGACGGAAGCGATGGCGTTGATCATGGCGCCGAGCATAGCGGTCGCCCGGTCATCGCCGCCATGACCTCCGAGGTAATTGAGCGTGGATGCCGGGACGCCCATCCTGCCGCCACCCCAACGTGGATTACGGAGAACGGAAATGCAGCGCAGAGACGTATTGAAGCTGGGACTGGGCATGGCGGCGGTGGCCTGGGCCGGCGGTGCGGGGCGGACGTGGGCGGCGGCATCGGGCGGTTCCGTCGCGGCCGGTGCGGACACGCTGGACGCGGCGGCCTGGAACGCCGCGCGCCAGTGGACGCGTACGGCGTTCGGGCGCATTGCCCACGTCGAACGTGGCAGCGGTCCCGCGGCGTTGTTCCTGCATGGCTTCCCGCTCAACGGTTTCCAGTGGCGCGGCGCGCTGGAACGGTTGTCCGCGCACCGCCGCTGCATCGCGCCGGACATGCTGGGACTGGGATACACCGAAGTCGCGGAGGGCCAGGGCGTGACACCGGCGGATCAGGTGCGGATGCTGGCGGACCTGCTGGATCGGCTCGGCGTGAACAGCGTGGACCTGGTCGCCAACGACAGCGGCGGCGCGGTGGCGCAGTTGTTCGCGGTGGCGCATCCGACCCGCGTACGCAGCCTGCTGCTGACCAATTGCGATGCCGAGATCGACTGCCCGCCGCCGGCGCTGAAGCCCGTCATCGATCTGGCGCGCGAAGGGCGGTTCGTCAGCGAATGGCTGGCCCCCTGGCAGGCGGACCACGCGCTGGCGCGGTCGCCGCAGGGCCTGGGGGGCATGACCTTCACCCATCCGCACAATCCCAGCGACGAGGCCATCGACATGTACCTGCGCCCGCTGGTCGACAACGCCGCGCGCACCCACGCCTATGCGATCGGCCTGGACAGCAATGTGCTGGCCGGCGTGGAAGCCGCGTTGAAGCAGGGCCGTTACCCCTCCCGCATCCTGTGGGGCACCGGCGACGACATCTTTTCCAAGGCAAGCCCGGACTACCTGGCCGGGGTGTTCGGCGATTCGCGCGGCGTGCGCCGGATCGATGGCGCCAAACTGTTCTGGCCGGAAGAATTCCCGGATCTGGTGGCCGAGGAGGCACGCCGCCTGTGGGGTGTGTGACAACCCCATCCCTGTAGGAGCGACATAAGTCGCGACCGTAAATCCGAACCACCATCGCGGCCCACGCCGCTCCCACAGAAATCCCCACCCTGTAGGAGCGACATAAGTCGCGACCGTAAATCCGACCCGCCATCGCGGCTCACGCCGCTTCCACAGAAATCCCCACGCTGTGGGAGCGACATAAGTCGCGACCGTAAATCCGAACCGCCATCGCGGCTCACGCCGCTCCCACAGGAAATCCCCACCTGTAGGAGCGACATGAGTCGCGACCGTAAATCCGAACCACCCATCGCGGCTCACGCCGCTCCCACAGGAAATCCCCACCCTGTAGGAGCGACATAAGTCGCGACCGTAAATCCGAACCGCCATCGCGGCTCACGCCGCTCCCACAGGAAATTCCCACCCTGTGGGAGCGACGTCAGTCGCGATACCCTAAATCCGGAACCACCGGTCGCGGCTTACGCCGCTCCTACCGCTATCGGTTCCCGACGCAACGCGTTGTAGGATCCCCGGCGACACGACAGGAACATGAAGCATGTACGGCAAGGTCCTGGTGACGGGCAGCTCGGGGCATCTGGGCGAAGCCCTGGTCTCCACATTGCAGGCGCGCGGGCACGCGGTGGTGGGCGTCGATCTGCTGCCCGGCGCGCACACGCATCGGGTCGGCACGATTGCCGATCGCGCCTTCGTGCGCGAGGCGATGGCGGGCGTGGACGTGGTGCTGCACCCCGCCACCCTGCACAAGCCGCACGTGGCGACCCATTCGCGGCAGGAATTCATCGATACCAACCTGACCGGCACGCTCAACCTGCTGGAGGAAGCGGTGGCCGGCGGGGTGCGCGCGTTCGTCTACACCAGCACGACCAGCGTGTTCGGCGATGCGCTGGTGCCGCCGCCGGGCGAGCCGGCGGCCTGGATCACCGAGGACGTGCGGCCGGAGCCGAAGAACATCTACGGTGTCACCAAGGCCGCCGCCGAGGATCTATGCCAGCTGTTCCGGCGCAACCAGAAGCTGCCGTGCATCGTGCTGCGCACGTCGCGCTTTTTCGCCGAGGAGGACGACGATCAGCGGGCGCGGGAAAGCTTCAGCGACGCCAACCTGAAGGCCAACGAATTCCTGTACCGGCGGGTGGACATCGAGGACGTGGTGGACGCGCACCTGCGCGCGATCGAACGCGCGCCCGCGCTGGGCTTCGGCCGCTACATCGTCAGCGCCACCACGCCCTTCGCGCGCGTGGACATGGCGCGGTTGCGTGCCGACATGGCGGGCGTGCTGCGCGATCGCGTGCCGGGATTCGAGGCGGAATACGCGCGGCGCGGCTGGCATCTGCCGCCCGGCATCGATCGCGTCTACGTCAATGCGCGGGCGCGCGAGGAACTGGGCTGGCGGCCACGGCACGATTTCGCCGCCGTGCTGGCGCGTCTCCGATCGGGAGGCACGGTATTGAGCCCGTTGGCCGAACGCATCGGCGCCAAGGGCTATCACGCCGAATCCTTCGAGGATGGACCGTATCCGGTCGAGAGCCACTGAGTTTTTCCATCCTCTTCGGCACCAGGACAGCACCCGTCGAAACCAACGCATTGCCCCAGGATGCGGTCGGATTGAGATCCGCAAACCGTTATCGGACATTTCCGATTCATCGTGCCGGGTCCCGGCAGAAGAATGGGGGCTCTAGATAGACGAGCGATAGGGTCCGGATGGTCCTGTTCAACCTACTCCCTCGATGGGCGAGGGCCGGAACCGCCCTGCTTGCATTTCTCCTTCCCCGTGCAGGCGGATGCACCGATCTTGGGTTGGATGGCTTCCGGATCGGAATCACGGAGGATGAGGTTGTGTCACGCCTCGGGCAGCGATTTGGCGAGGTTGAACGGGTCCGGAAGGAGCGCTACCAGGTGCCGCGGGATTTCTACGCGGCAAGCGAACCCAGGGACGCCTACCGGTTGGGCGACCTTCCCGTCATCCAAGCCGAGGCCTACATCGGGTCTTCGGGAACGCTTGTGCAGATGAAGTTCGTACTGGATGCCGAACGGATCGACGCCCTGCGCAACCTGCTGCCCGACTTCGATGCCGCGGCGGCAGAGGAACCGTTCCGGGGCAACTGGGTGATTTCCCGCGAGGAGGGCGAATTCGTCCTTGCGGCCAGCCGCCTGTTTGGGACCGTCAGCGTCGAGTACTCGGGGCGCGCCCAGGCCGGGGAAAACGCGCGGGCACGGCGGATCAGCGATGAAAGATTCAAGCGCATCGATACACGGCTCGACCGCGTTATCGAGTTGCTGGACTCATCGCAGGGCCACTGACGGAGCAGGCCTTCGTGCGGAATCGGAAAGAAGCAGGGCGTGTGTTCGGGACATCGGCGGGAAACGCCCCTTCCCGGTGCAGGAAAGGGGCGGAACCGAGCGCGATCAGCCAAACAGCTTGTTCGCCACTTCCGCGATATGGCGGCCCTGGAAGCGCGCGCCTTCCAGTTCGTTGTCGCTGGGCTGGCGGGCGCCGTCGCCGCCGGTGATGGTGGACGCGCCGTAGGGGCTGGTGCCGGTGACTTCGTCCAGGCGCATCTGGCCCTGGAAGCTGTAGGGCAGGCCGACCGTGACCAGGCCGAAATGCAGCAGGTTGGTCAGGATCGAGAACAGGGTCGTTTCCTGCCCGCCATGCTGGGTGGCGGTGGAGGTGAAGGCGCCGCCGACCTTGCCGTTGAGCGCGCCCTTGACCCACAGGCCGCCGGCCTGGTCCAGGAAGTTGGCCATCTGCGAGGCCATCCGGCCGAAGCGTGTACCGGTGCCGACGATGATCGCGTCGTAGTTGGCGAGGTCGTCGATCTTGGCGATCGGCGCGGCCTGATCGAGCTTGTAGTGCGAAGCCCTGGCGACGTCTTCGGGCACCAGTTCGGGCACGCGCTTGATGTCGACGGTGGCGCCGGTTGAACGCGCGCCTTCGGCGACGGCTTCGGCCATCTTCTCGATATGGCCGTAGGCGGAGTAGTAGAGGACGAGGATCTTGGACATGGAAATCTCCACGGGTGGCAGGAGGGGGAGCGGGTCGTACTGCGGCAGCGCGGTGACTATAGGCCAGCCCCCTGCGCCGGATTGAGGCCCTTGGGGGAATTGGATTGTTCCATCCGTGCAGCTGACAGGACCCGGTCAGCGCGGTTGTTGGTGCATCCGCAACAACTGGATCGGCGGTGGCACAGGCCACTTAGACGTTAGCGGTGTTACATTTCGAAACACCCCGATGGAGCAGCGGCGGGCGCGCGGAACGATCCGCGTGCAGGCGTCCGGTGGCGGCTTCAGCGTGGCATCCCGTCCATGGAAGAACGAATGCCTATGCCCGCAGCCGATGCACCGGTCAGTCCCGAAGATCGCCATCACCTCATCGACGCGCTGCGCGGATTCGCGCTTGCCGGCGTGCTGCTCGCCAACCTGGGCTATCTCAGCCTCTACAACCTGCTGACCGAACCGGCGCGCGCCGCGCTGCCCACCGCGGGCTTCGACGCAATGGCGATCGGAGTCATCGAATGGCTGGTCAGCGCCAAGGCCATCACCGTGTTCTCGCTGTTGTTCGGACTGGGCTTCGCCATCCAGATCGAGCGCGCGCAGGCGCGCGGC
This sequence comes from Pseudoxanthomonas sp. 22568, assembly GCF_052044485.1. Classification (NCBI taxonomy): domain Bacteria; kingdom Pseudomonadati; phylum Pseudomonadota; class Gammaproteobacteria; order Lysobacterales; family Lysobacteraceae; genus Pseudoxanthomonas; species Pseudoxanthomonas sp. 22568. The sequence goes on along the minus strand of NZ_JBQENC010000026.1, from coordinate 1,440 downwards.
GCGGGGCTGTCGCGGTTCGTCAGGCGCCTGTGCTGGTTGCTGATCATCGGAGTGGTGCACAGCTACTTCGTCTGGTGGGGCGACATCCTGATGACCTACGCGGTGGTCGGCCTGCTGCTGGTGCTGTTCCGGCGTGCGCCCGATGGCGTGCTGCTCTGGGGCGGCCTGTTCGTCGCGCTGGTCCTGCCCACCCTGCTGGTGCCCTGGCTGGGAGGCGGATTTCCCGGCCTGCCGTCGCGCGCCGAGATCGACGCAACGACATTGCAGGCTTTCCTTACCGACGACTGGCAGCGCGTGTTCACCGCCAACGCGGCTATGGTGAACTGGACCCGTCTGTCCGGCGGCATGTTGCTGTGCTTCGTGCTGGGCCGTTTCCTGCTGGGTTACTGGGCCGGTCGTCGCCGATTGCTGCAGCAGCCGCGAAACCACCAGGCGCTGTTCCAGAAGCTGTTCTGGGGCAGCCTGGCAATCGCGGTCGCCGGTACCTTGCTCCAGTTGGCAAAAGCGCACCTGGGCTGGGGCGCGGAGTTCCTGCCGCGCTGGATCAACGGATTCCTGTTCCGGCTCGACTCCCTGGCGCTAGGCATCACCTGGGCGGCCGGCTTCACCCTCCTGTTCCTGCGCCCGCGCGGCGAGCGCCTGCTTGGCGTGCTCGCGCCGGTCGGGCGCATGGCCTTGACCCACTACCTCGCGCAGAGCGTGGTAGGCATCTTCGTGTTCTACGGCATCGGCCTGGGCGTGGGGCCGGAGACCGGAGCGGTCGGTTGGTTGCTGGCGTGGGTCGGCATTTTCGGCGCGCAGATCCTGTTCAGCCACTGGTGGCTCGCGCGTTTCCGCTACGGACCCTGCGAATGGCTGTGGCGCAGCCTGACCTACGGGGCGCCGCAGCCGATGCGCCTGCCGCACGCCGCCGTCGCTTCGTGACCGCCACCACGGATTGCCACGCCAGGATCACGAATCGCTACGGTCTTTTTAACGCGCCGCGGAATAGTCTCGCTTGCCGTCGTCGAGAGGAGGCAAGCATGAATACCGATTACTTCTTCGCCCAGGACGATGCGGGCAACCGCTGCCGCGTCGATGTGCTGCGTGCCTGCGACATGAGGGAGCGGGAGGCGACGCTGCACGACAACGCGCCGGTCTACCTGCTGGAAGACGGTTCGCGCCTGCACCGGATCGATCGCGATACCTTCCGCGTGCTGGGCACCGGCGCCTACGTCACCGTGCTGCGCGATTGAGGTCCCGAGCCGAGCAAGCTCGGCTCTACATGGGTGGGTAGAGCGGAGCTTGCTCCGCTGATCGCGAACGCCCATCGGGCAAAGGTGCTTTCGGGAATTCGCAGCCGAGCAAGCTCGGCTCTACATGAATGGGTAGAGCGGAGCTTGCTCCGCTGATCAAGAACGCCCATCGGGCAACGGTGCTTTCGGGAATGCGCAGCCGAGC
>NZ_JBQENC010000025.1:0-36102 GCF_052044485.1 Pseudoxanthomonas sp. 22568 | reverse complement strand
CGGCAATCTTGCGCGAGGCCGCTTCGATGTCGCGCATGGTGGTGACGACCTGGCCGACGACGTTGCCGCCTTGCGAAGCCACCGAGGCGGCACCGATGGCGAGCTGGTTGGCCTGGCGGGCGGAGTCGGCGTTCTGGCGCACGGTGGAGGTCAGTTCCTCCATGGAGGCGGCGGTTTCTTCCAGGTTGGCGGCCTGCTGCTCGGTGCGGCGGGACAGGTCGGCGTTGCCGGAGGCGATTTCCCCTGCCGCCGTGTTGATGGCGGTGGAGGCGTCCTGGATGCGGGAGACGATGTCGGTGAGCTGGGCGACGGTGGCGTTGGCGTCATCGCGCATGCGGGCGAACACGCCGTGGAAATCCCCTTCCATCCGCACCGTCAGGTCGCCCTGCGAGAGCGCGGACAACACGTATTGGAGTTTGGACAGATTGCCCTGCAGGACCTCGAATAGCGCGTTGATGCTGCGCGCCAACGGTTGCAGGTAGCCCTGCTTGCCGGACACCTCGATGCGGCCCGCGAGGTCGCCCTCCGCCGCCGCGCGCAGCAGCGCGGTGATCTCGCGCTCCACCATCTTCTCCATCGCCAGGCTCTTCCATTCCAGGGTGGCACCCATCCGTTCGCTGTCGATCCGGATCGGGCTGGCGACCAGCAGATAATCTTGCTCGCCCAGCGTGAGGGTCTGTTCGAAACCTGCCTCCTCGTCCTGTATGCGTCGCGCCATCGGCGCCAGCGTGTCATCCAGCTTTTCCAGCGGCAGGCCGTCCGGCGCCGCGATGCCGTGACCCGCCAGCGCCTCGCGCAGACCGTGGTTGGCGAAAGCGATCGTGCCGTCGGCGGCGAGCACCATCAATCCCGCATGCGCGTGGTCCATCGCCTGGCGGATGCGCGCGTTCTCGCGGGCCGCCGCGCGCTCGCCGGCGATGCGTTCGCGCAGGCGGGCCTGCATGTGCGCCAGCGATGTCATCAGCTGGCCGATTTCGTCATGCGGATTGTCGACCCGCACGGCCGTGTCGAGGCGGTCGTCGGCGATGGCGCCCGCCACTTCGGCGGCTTCGGCCAGGGGCCGGCGCACCGCCCGCAGCACTGCCCACAACACGCCGCCCAACACCAGGGCGACGCCGGCGAGCGTCACCACGAACAACACCGCCATGCCGAACCGTTGCGAGCGCTGCTGGCGCGCCGCGACGGCCAGCCCGCGTTCGCGGGCCTGCTCCAGATCCGCCAGCGCCGGCGCGATGGCGGCGGCGGTGTCTTCCAGCGACGAGACTTCCACGTCCAGTCCGACCCGCGCGGCGGTATACGCCAGCAGTGCCGCCTGGTAAGCCTCCGCCTGCTGGCGAAGCTCGTCGCGCCGAACCTCGTCGATGCGGCTCGCCGACAGCGCCAGTTCGAACGGCAGCTTCTCCTCGCTGACCCGGTCCGCCAATGCGGAATCGCCGCTGCGAAGGAACTCGCTCTCGAAACGGCGCATCCGCTGCATCGGGGCGTCCAGCGCCACGACCTGCTCGGACTGCACCGCCTCTTCCAGCGCCTGGCCGGAACCGCGCAAGGTCGCGGACAGGCTGGCGTCGCCCTGTCCCATCTCGTCCACCCGCGCGTTCAGCGCATCGATGCCGGCGGCGAACTCGTCGATGCGGCCGGCCGCCGCGTCCAGCAGTTTCCTGTCCGCCGCGCCGGCCGGATGCTTGCGCAGTCGTTCCAGATCGCGACGCAAACGCTGCTGCGCCTGCCGCAGGGCATCGCGATCGGCGTCATCCAGGCGGGTCGCATAGACCGTCTGCAATCGCCGGGTCTGCTCGACCTGGCGCTCCAGCGCGGCGAGCAGCGCACCGTAGCCCTGTTGCGCCTGGAAGCTGGCGGCGGCGCGCGCCTGTCCGGTGCTGGCCTGCCAATACGACAGCGCGATCAGCGACAATCCCGCGCCGGCCACCCATGCGCACAGGCGCAGCTTGCCGGCTATCGTCATCCGCCCCAGCCACCGTGTCAGCGCGGCGTGGGTGTCGCGGAAGGAAAGGCGTCGGGGAAACGGGCGCTTCCAGGAGAAAGGCAGGCGGAAGGCGGTCGGCATGGCGGACTCCGGGCAGAATTCCGCATCGGTATCGGCCGGTTCCTTCTGGACTTTAATGCCGGTTTTCAGGCCGTTTGCGCAGTGCATCGGCGGCAACGATGTTGTACCCGGTGTGTGCGACACCGCGATGACGTCGCGTGATCACCGCCATGTCGAAGCGCCACTTGCAGATGACGGAACGTCATCAGCCGCGTCGCGGAACTGTCATGAAGGCGCGCTAGGTTCGCGGCCCCATGTGCACACCCGATTCCGCCGTCTCGTCTGATCCGCTGCTGGACATGGTCCTGCGTGGCCGCGAACTGCTGGCGGCGTTCCAGCCGGTGGTGCGATTGGAGGACAACAAGGTGGTCGCGCACGAGGGGCTGATGCGCATCGCCGGCCGCGCCTGCTCGCCGCTGGAGCTGCTGGATCGCGCGCGCGCCGCCGGCCGCCTGGGCGAACTGGAGACCGTCGCCGCCGGCACGCTGGCGCGCAGCTTCGACTTCGATCGCGGCGGCCGCCTGCTGGTCAACCTGAGCGCCCACGCGATCCTGCAGGGCGCGCTGCGCCCGCAGCAGGTCATCGAGGTGCTGCTGTCGGCCGGCCGCGACCTGGGCCGCTTCGTCATCGAGATCACCGAACGCGACATCGTCGAGGACGTCGGCCAGCTGGCCGACGCGCTGGGCTACCTGCGCGCGGCCGGCATCCGCATCGCCCTGGACGACTTCGGCAATGGCCATTCCAACTTCGAGCTCTGGCACGAGTTGTCGCCGGAGTACGTCAAGCTCGACCGCTACCTGATCCACCACATCGCCGACAGCCCGGGTCGGCTGAGCATCGTCCGCTCGCTGGTGCAGGTGGCCGAAAGCCTGGGCGCCGAACTGGTCGCCGAAGGTGTCGAACGCCTGCAGGACCTGGCGATCATCAAGGATCTCGGCATCCCCTACGCGCAGGGCTACCTGCTGGGACGCCCGGCCAGCGAGGTGGCGCTGGCGGTGCCGGCGGAAGTCCGCGAGGCGCGTTTCGAGAAATTGCCGGTGTGGCCGCGCGCGCGGCGCGCCTCCGATTTCCGCGGGGTCACCGCCGCGCACCTGCTGATCGATGCGCCGTCGCTGACCGACGAGGCAAGCAACTTCGATGCGGAACAGCTGTTCCGCAATCATCCCGATTTGCCGTCGCTGCCGGTGGTGGACGCCGATGGCCAGCCACTGGGCCTGATCAACCGGCGGGTATTCAATGAACGCATGGCGGTGCCGTTCGCACGCGAGCTCAACGGCCGAAAATCATGCGTACTGCTGATGCACGCCGCGCCGATCGTCTGCGACGTCGGCCAGAGCATCGACGCTATGTCGGAAATCCTGCTGGGCGAGGATCAGCGCTACCTGTCGGATGGCTTCATCATCACCCGCGACGGTCGCTACCTGGGCGTGGGCACCGGCGAAGCACTGGTGCGACGGGTGACCGAACTGCGCATCGAGGCTGCGCGCTACGCCAATCCGCTGACCCTGCTGCCCGGCAATATCCCCATCTCCGAGCATATCGGCCGCCTGCTCGAAACCGGTCGCTCCTTCGTCGCGGCCTACTGCGATCTCAACAGCTTCAAGCCGTACAACGACCAGTACGGCTACTTCCGCGGCGACCGCATGATCCGGCTGGTCGCCTCCACCCTGCTCAAGCACGTGGCGCCGAGCATGGATTTCGTCGGCCATGTCGGCGGCGACGATTTCGTGGTGCTGCTGCAGAGCGAGGACTGGGAGCGGCGCTGCCGCGACATCATCGCCGACTTCAACGCCGCCTCGCGGGCGCTGTTCGACGAACCGGACCTGGCGCGTGGCGTGCTGGAAAGCGAAGACCGCAGCGGCCGCTACACCACCTTCCCGCTGACCACCCTGACCATCGGCGTGGTCCAGGTGGACCCGGCCCGCTACGACAGCGCCGAGCAGGTCGCCTCCGACGCCGCTGCCGCCAAACGGCACGCCAAGCGGCACGGCCTGGGCCTGCACGGCGTGGCAACCGCGGAACCGGTCACGGAATAGGATCGCCGGCGCCGGCTGTCACACAATCAGAACGCGGCCTTCGTATAGTCCGCCGCATGGAGACCTTGGCCGAAATCCGGATTGCTCTGGATGCCGCCAGCGACCGGCTGGCGCGTGGCCTCGTGCGCCAACCCGCACAGGAATTCCTGGACGACCTGTGGACCCGCGTCTATGCCGGCGCGCCGGTGGACCTGCAACCCTACGTCTGGTCGCGCCTGGTCGAACTCGGCGCCGGCCTGATGCTGCCGGCGGACCAGAGCAGCCGCTTCCCGCCGCCAGCGAGCCACTACCGCCTCTGATCGCCGTTCAGGCCGGCAGGGCCTGCGGTCGCTCGCCGGGACAATAGCCGCGAAGATAATCCATGTGCGCAGGCAGCTGGCGCACGGTGGCGTCCACGCCTTCCCGGATCTCGCGCATGAAGCGGGCCAGTTCGGCTTCGCCCATCACGTCGGCCAGCGGGTGATGGCGCTTCGGGACGATGCCTTGCCCGGTCATCACCTGGATCCAGGAGTTCTCCGCGAACAGCTCCGTCGGCACGTGGTAGACATTGCCCGTCTCCCGGAACAGATCGATCCGCCGCTGCAGCGACGGCGGCAGCTCCATCGTCCCGACCGTGCGCCAATAGGGCGTGTCCCGGCGCCGGGTCGCATGGTAGTGCAGGACGACGAAATCCCGGACGTGCTGCAATTCCGCGTCCAGGCGCGCGTTGTAGTCGTCGATGGCTTCCTGGGTGATGACATGCGGAAAGGCATGCAGCAGGCGCAGGATGCCTCGCTGGATCAGATGGATGGTGGTGGATTCCAGCGGTTCGATGAAGCTGCCCGCAAGCCCCAGCGCCACGCAGTTCCGGCTCCAGCACTTGTGCCGCTGGCCAGGCCGGAACCGCACCGGCCAAGGCTGCTTGATGATCTCGCCTTCCAGGCTGGACAGGAACTCCTCGCGCGCCTCGTCGTCGCCGATGAAGCGGCTGGAGTACACGATGCCGTTGCCTACCCGGTGCTGCAGTGGAATCCGCCATTGCCAACCCGCCTTGCCGGCGATCGCGCGCGTGTACGGCACCGCGTCGCGCACGGCGGTGGTCTGGGTGGCGAGTGCACTGTCATTGAGCAGCCAGTGCGACCAGTCAGTGAATCCCACGTTGAGCGCCTTGCCGATCAGCAACGCGCGAAAGCCCGTGCAGTCCAGGAACAAGTCGCCCTCGATCACGTCGCCATTCTCCAGGCGCAACGCGGCGATGCAGCCCGACGTCTCGTCGACCTGCACGTCCGCGATCTTGCCTTCCACCCTGCGGACCCCGTAGCCCTCGCTGAAGCGGCGCAGGAAGCGTGCGTACAGGCTGGCGTCCAGGTGATAGGCGTAGTTCATCTGGTAGCGCGGCAGGTGCGCGAACCGGTCCTCCAGCGCCGCCTTCAATTCGATGCAGTAATCGTCGTAGCTCCCCGCCAGCCCCAGCGCATGGGCGCGCATCCAGAAATGGTGGAAGTTCGCCATCCAGTGATCGCGCCCGGTGACGCCGAACGAGTGGATGTAGCGATGCCCCACTTCGCGCCAGCCTTCGAAGGAGATGCCGAGCTTGATCGTGCCCTGGGTGGCGGCCATGAACTCCTGCTCGTTGATCTCCAGCAGGCGATGGAAGGTCACGAGGGTGGGAATGGTGGCTTCGCCGACGCCCACCGTCCCGATCTCCTCCGATTCCACCAGGGTGATGTCCAGTACCCTGCCCAGCATCCGTGACAGTGCCGCCGCCGCCATCCAGCCCGCCGTGCCGCCGCCGGCAATGACCACGCGCCTGACGGTTTTTCCGTTGATGCCTTCGGCCTGCGCCATGATGTCTCCTCAGCGGTTGAGTCTTTTCAGCAGGCGTGCGCGCAACTCGCGCGCCCGGTTCTCGTCCATCGGCCCGAGCACGCGGCGGGCGGCTTCCGGCATGTGCCCGGCGGTGGCTTCGCTGGGCAGGAACACGTAGTGATCGAACACGTCTCGCCAGATGGCACGCTGTTCCAGCGGAAGATCGCGCACCGTCATCAGCGCCAGCATCAGCGCGTTCATCGGCGTGTCCATCCAGGCCGGCGATTGCCGCCACCAGTAGTTGACCAGCACATTGAAAGGTTCCAGTCCCTCCATGTGGTGCCACCACATCGACGGAATCAGCACCGCGTCGCCGGGCGCCAGTTCGGCCACCCGCGCGTGTTTCCACGCCTCTGCGAAGCGCGGGTGGCGCTCCAGATCGGGCGCGGCGAAATCGACCAGGCTGATCGGCTGCCCCGCCGGGGTGAAATCGAGGGGTCCCACGTACAGGTTCGCGAGCTGATCCGGCGGGAACAGGGTGACGCGCCGCCGGCCGGCGACGACGCAGGCCAGGTTGTCGGGCACGTCCTGGTGCGCGGCGATGCGGGTCCGGTTGCCGATCCAGATGCTTGCCAGCGCCTCGCGCTCGCCGAGCCAAAGATCGTTGTGTTCGCGGAATCCGGGCAGCCAGGTATCGAGAGTGGTGGAGGCGACGTAGATGGCCGGCGGCGCCGGGTCTGGCAGGTATTTGCGCAGCGTGTCCAGCGCCACGCCCAGCGGCACCTTTTCCTGCCTGAAATTGAATCCCTGCAGATCCGCGTCATAGAAGAATCGGCCGCGGATGTCCGGAGGCCCGACCGTCGCCACCACCGGCGGCGCGCCGGGACGCTCGAAGCCCTTCAGGTACGCGATCGCCTCCTCCGTCGAGCGCCGCGCTGCCTGGACCATCGGCCAATGGGCAACCAGTCCGCGCAGGATCACCGGCCGGGACGAGCCCAGCAGCCGTGCCGGCAACGCCTGCGGGTCGACGTCGTTGACCTCCTCGATGGGTTCAGCGGCACGCAGCATGACGGCCATTGAGCCTGGCGATGAGGTCGCGAAAATTGGAGAGCGAGGCAATCGCCATGTAGATCGCTTCCAGGTGGCCGGCGGCATGCAGGCTGGCCAGTGCCCCGGCGTCCAGCGCTTTCAGGCGTTCCTCGTGGATCGTGTGGAAGCCCGCCAGCCGGCATGGCGTACCGTCATCCAGGGAGATATCGAGTACGAAGGATTCCAGCAGGCCGTGCGCCAGCAATGCGGCCGACAGCACCGGGTTGGCGGCAAGCCCGTCGTGCAACGCCAGCAACACGGAGTTGATCCGCTCCAGGTAGTCGCTGGTTCCGCCATGTTCGCGGAACACGGCCTCTCCCGAATGCCCGCCAACGCGAGGGTGATCCAGATCCACATGGATGAGCAGTTCCCCGCCCGAGGCGCCGATCAGGAAAGGCTGCCGCTCCACCGACAGCGGAAGATAGGGTGCCTGCCAGTCGTCCCCTTCCAGGAACAGGTTCTGCCCCGGCTGGAACCCGAACAGCGCCACCGGCTGGAAGCTACCGTCCTGCAGGCGCTGGAACACGATCGGATAGTGCGGCTGGATGGCGCGGAACTCGGCCGGGAAGATCGGCGCCAGCATGACCGCGTCGCCCAGCGCCTCGCCGCGGCGGACGTCGATACGCAGATCGCGGTGATCGATGTTGTTGAGCAGGGCGTGTCGGGGCATTGCGGGAACCGTGCTGTCCGGGCTAGCCCATGATAGGCCGGACCCGCGCGTTGGCGGTGGCCCGGCCTTTCATGGGCCTGGTTTCAGAACTTGTAGCGCAGCCCGAACATGTAGCGTGGCCCGTTCTGGGTGACCCACAGCGCCTGGTTCACGTGCCGCCCATGGACGCGCTGGGTTTCGTCGGTCAGGTTGATGCCTTCCAGGCTCAGGCTCAGGCGGTCGTTGAACTGGTAGCTGATGTTGGCGTCCAGTTGCCCGTAGGGCTCGGTGTAGTTCGGATTGGGCCCCTGGCCATCGAAGCGGCTCGACAGGAACCTGTCGCGCCAGTTGTACGCCAGTCGTATCTGCCACTTGTCCTTGTCGTAGAACCCGACCACGTTGAAGGAATCGCTAAGACCTTCCAGCGCGAACTGTTCGCCGAGATTGTAGTTGTCGTAGGTCAGGCTCGAATTGACGATGGTGTAGTTGGCGGCGATGCCGAAACCGGTGTCCTCGATCATGTGCTGGACGTTGAATTCCCAGCCATCCAACGACGCCGATTTCTGGTTGGCCGGCACCGTGATGTCGAAACTGGCGACGGGATCCCCCGGCTGACCGACGATGGTTCCGGTCTCCTCGCCGTTGCTGTTGGTGCCGGTATGGGTCACCCCGGGGTCGCCATCATGATTGCGGAAGATGTAGTTGCGAATGCACACCATGTCGGTGGCTGGGCACCCCGCATCGATCGCATTGTTCCAGTAGGTGCCGCCCACCGGCGTATGCAGCCCGAAGGAGGTATCCGCGATCTGGGTGGTGCCGATGTAGTTGTCGATGTTCTTGCGGAAATAGCCCACCGAAACGAAGCTTGCCTCGCCGTAATACCACTCGAACGAGACGTCGAAGTTGTCCGACACGAGCGGCTTGAGCGCCGGGTTGCCCTGGCTGCCATCGCCACCGTCCACGCGCACGATGTTGGCGATGGTCTTGCCGCCCTGGATCTGCTCCCAGCCGGGCCGGCCGATGGTTCGGCCGTAGCTGGCACGCAGGACCATGTTGTCGCTCAGGTCCGCGCGCAGATCGAGATTGGGCAGCCAGTAGGCGTAGTCGCCTTCCAGCTGGGTGAAGCCGGCCTCGCCGTAGTTCACCACCATCTCGTTGGCGGAGAGCCAGGTGATGGTCTGTCCGATCGGCACCAGCGCGGTGGATTCCACGTCGGTCTTTTCGTAGCGGACCCCGACCGCGGCGTGGATGGGCACCTTCCAGTCCCAGGTCGTGGTCCACTGCAGGAACGCGCTCTTTGACTTTTCCGTCGTGCGCATGTCGCGGGTGAACTCGTCCGGTGCCACGTAGCAGGTCGGGCATGCCGGATTGTTCTCATCGCCGACCTGCGCCGCGCGCTGGCGCAGGCGTTCGAAGTCGAACACCAGGAACCGGCTGCTCCAGCGGGGGTCGCTGTGGTTGTCGAAGCTGCTGAAGTAACGCGACATGTCGTCCGCGTACCAGATGTCGTCGTCGTAGTCGCCGGGCTGGCCCACGCCGCCCCAGGTATCGCGCTGCATGTACCCGTAGGCCGTGCGGTTCTGCACTTCGGTCGAGGCCACGCCGAAATCCAGCCCGGAGTAGTCGCCGAACTTGAAGCGTCCCTTGACCTGTCCCTGTTCCACTTCCGACTTGGTGTAGCTGTTGTGGAAGACCGATCCGGTCACCAGCGCGCGCGAAGGTTCCACTCCACCATTGGGGAACTCCATGTGCACGATTGGCAGCGGACGGCTGTAGTCGACGGTGGTGGTGCCGCGCACGAAGGCCGCCGCGGCCAGCACGCCGGCCGATCCATAGGGGCTGTCCGGCATCGTCTCGGCGGTGGAGTCGTGATAGTCGAATTCGAGGTTCAGCGCGTCGTTGACCTCCCACTCGACGTTGAAGCCAAGCGACTTGTTCTCGCTCTTGGTGGCGAACTGCGCACCGCCCATCGCCACGTCCGCCGTCCCCGAGGTGAACTCCGAGTAGGAGGTCGGCGCCGATACCGGACCATCGGTCCAGGTGCTCTCGCCCGGCTGGTAGTTGAACCAGACCGAAAGCTCGCTGCGCTGCTGCTGGATCTTGTTTTCCGAATAGGTGTAGTCCAGCGTCGTGGTCACCCGGTCGGTGGGAGCCCATTGCAGGACGAGCTGGCCGTTGGTGCGCTGGCGCTGCACGCCGTTGACGCTGTAGCCGGTGTTCTGCGGCCGCGAATAGACGTCGTTGGGTCCCGGCCGGTTGGTGATGAGCTCGGAGTTGGGTTCGCCCGGTTGCGGCAACCGGTTCCAGCTGGTGGTGTCATCGCCACGGAACTTGGCCCAGCCGTTGGCGACCGACGCCTGGCTGAAACCGAAATCACGCTCCTGGTAGCTGGCCGACAAAGCCACGCCGAACTTTCCGTCGGCGAAGGTGTTGCTGAAGATGCCCGAGATTTCCGGGGTGACCGACTCGCCCTTGAAGGTGCGGGGCAGATTGTCCACCGTGGTGTCGTTGACGGCCTTGAGTCCGACACTGGCGACCAATCCGGGATTGTCGAGCGGGCGTGCGGTCTTGATGTTGATGGTCGCGCCGATGCCGCCGCTGGGCGTGTCCGAGCGCGCCGTCTTGTAGACCTCGATGGCGCTGATCGCTTCGGAGGCCAGATTGGCGAAATCGAAGGCGCGCGAATTGGAAACACCCGCACCGCCGGTCCCCAGCAAGCCGCCCGGCATCTGCCTGCCGTTCAACAACACGAGGTTGAAGTCCGGTCCGACGCCGCGCACGGTGACCTTGGAACCCTCGCCGAGCGAGCGATCGATGGACACGCCGCTGATCCGCTGCAGGGATTCTGCGAGGTTGGTGTCGGGGAACTTGCCGATGTCCTCGGCAACGATACCGTCGATCACGCCCTGTGAATCACGCTTCAGGTTCATCGACGACATGAAACTGCCACGGATACCGGTGACCGTGACGGTATCGAGAGTGGCTGGGTCAGCCTGCGGCGGCGTGCCCTGCGCATTCCCCTCGTTCTGCGCGCTTTCCTGCGACCAGGCCGGACTGGCCAATGCCAGCAACAGTGCCGACGTCAGGAGTTTCTTCTTCGGAACGAACTGCACCTGCTTCATGGATCTTCCTCCCCGGAAATTCACGAACTGCACGACGCGCGTTTGCTCAGGCGATAGCTGTCACCTCTGCTGGCGCCGAATTGGACGCCCGATTGACAGCGTTGTCAACTTTCGTGTCATTTTTGCTTTTTGTTGTTTAAAAACACTTGTTTTCAGCCCTTTCCGTCATTTGTGCAATGCAGCTGAAATCGTTTTCCAGTCATTGGGCCAGCAATATTCTTCTACTGAAATTCGTTTCATTTTTTCTATACACGTGTACATAAACACGCGGGAAGAACGACTCGCGTGTGGCACGCCGCGCTGTTTTATCTGGCGTAGACACTCACTTGTCCGCCGATGTCCCGCGCATGTCCGATATGGACTTGATCGGACAACGGACCTAGCGTGCGCGCGGCGGGTGCCCCGTCGACTCGCGGAACAGCACTTCGTGCTCCACATGCACCATCCGCCCAGCATCGGGGGAGCGGATCCTCGCCAACAGTTCCATCGTCGCCATTCGCCCCATCTCGGAAGTCGGTTGACGCACCGTGGTCAGGGCGGGATGAATGTGTCGCGCGATAGGCGTGTCGTCGAATCCGCAGATGGAAAGGTCGGCGGGCACACGAAGTCCGCGCAGGGAAGCAACACGGATACAACCCGCCGCCATGTCGTCGTTGGCCGCGAAGATGGCCGTGGGCGGGTGTGCCATGTCCAGCAGGCGATGTGCGGCTTCGATGCCCGATTCGAAGGAGAACCTTCCCTGCACGACCAGGCCTGGCTCTTCGTCGATGCCCGCCGCTTTCAGCGCCTGCCTGTAGCCGCGGTAGCGCCAGAGGCAGGCCCCATGCGCGGGCGGTCCCTTGATGTGCCCGATCCGGTGGTGCCCCAGCGCGATCAGACCGCGAACCAACTCGATGACCGCCGCGGTCTCGTCCATCATCACGCCGATTCGCCCCGTCGAATGCCTCGGCGCGATGCAGGCGAAAGGAACCTCATGTTCTTCGAGGTATTCCAGCACCGTCGCGTCGTCGGTCAGGGGAGGAATCAGCACCACGCCATCCGGCGCGAAATGCTCGAAAACGGCCCTGAGGTCCGCTGCCTTCCGCAGGCGTGGCGCGCCGACCGGTGCCAGCACCAGGTTGTAGTGACTGGCGCGGCATGCCTCCAGCATTCCGCCCTGCACTTCCATCAGGTAATTGCGCGAAGGGTTGTTGTAGACCAGCGCCACCGTGTATGAGCGCTGGCCGGCCAGGCTGCGTGCCGAGAGGTTCGGCCGGTATTGCAGCGCCTCCACGGCCTGCATCACCCGCTGGCGCGTTTCCTCGCGCACGTTGGGTTCATGGTTCAGCACCCGGGAGACGGTCTTCATGGACACACCCGCCGCCGCCGCCACGTCCTCGATTCGACTGCGCATTCTTCATCCGCCCCCGTCGCGACGCCGCAACCAATGACCGCACATTCGGACGCCGCACCTGGCAGCCGCTGTCCCGACGCGGTGCGTCGAATGGCGGCATGGTTTAGCAGTCACATGACAGCGCTGTCAACCCATGCCCGGATCCCAGACGGATGCCCCGGCCCGTGATTTCACTGCGATGCGGCGACCCGGAATGGGAAGTTCGCGTATGCGGCATGCCCCCGCCCGTCATGCACCTCCACGAACAGCCGATAGTTGCCGGCGACCACGGGCGCCTGGAAGGAAATGCCTCCACGGCCATCCTCCTCCCCTTTGAACGCAACCGTGGGCGGCACGGCTTCCGCGTCGCCCCCCACGGTGGTGGCCCTGCTCTCTTCGCGGATCCGCCAGCGGAACGTCAACCGGTCGGCATCCGGATCCTCGCTGGTGGTCCGGGCGGTGACGCGTTGTCCGGGCCGCAAGACCAGACTGCTTTCCGCTTGCTTCCCGTCGATGGCAATCGGGGTGATTGATGGCGCGCGATTTCGTGGCCATTGGCCGGTCCACAGGTATTGCATCGTATCGACGCCCGGGGTGCTTTCCCCACTCGCCAGGAACAGGCCGTACCAAGTGGGCGTTCGCTCCTGCTTGTCGCCCCAGAGAAACACGTAGGAACCCAACCCCTGGCGGGTATCGCGCGCGATCACGCGCTGGTAGCGCTCCTGGAGCCATGCCGCCTTCCGCGACGCATCGCCCTCGATGGGCGCGCCCCAATCGGTCTGCGGGCTTTCCCAATGCCCGGTCGGTCCCCACTCGGTGACGACGTAAGGCCCCGTCCAGCGGCTGCGTTCCAGCTTCGCAGGAAGATCCACGATATCTCCGTACAGCTGGATCCCGACCAGGTCCAGGGCTGGCGCGCGCGTCCTGATCAGCTCCATCAAATCCGGGTCGAATCCCGCCAGCGTGGTCATCACCGGATGATGGGGATCCTCGCGATGGATCATGACCGCCAGGTCGTTGACGGCGTTCCATACCCGTGGATCGCGGGACTCGAGGTTCAGTTCGTTGCCGACCACCCACATCAGCACCGCGGGATGATTCCGGTAGAGACGTACCTCCTCGCGGACGCGCTTCCACTGCCTTTCCACGGCCGCCGAGTCGCCGTAATCGAAACCGTGGCGTTCCCGCGCGACTTCGATGCCCATCGCCACCATCAGGCCGTTGCGCCGCGCCCGATCCAGCATGCCGACCACCCTGGCCCGATCCGTACCGGTGCTCCAGGTCCGGAACGAGTTTCCACCGCGCGCGGCGAGTTCTTCCTGGTTGCCATCCGCCAGTCCCGCGCCACGGATCAGGAACGGATGACCGTCCACGGTGAGCCGATAACCGTCCGGTCCCTCGCTGATCTGGACGTGTGCAGGTATCGCCGGGTCCTCGGATGCCAGCGCCACCAGCGGAACCAGACAGCACCAGAGCAGGATGTTTCGCATGGGAACTCTCCAGGCAAGCGCCGTGGCATCGCGCCCGCGGTGCTCCATGGTCCCGCATCAGGTCCCGCCACGCCAGTTGTTGCCTCAGACGAACGGCTGATCGATGGCCGGCGAAGGCGGCGTGAACCAGCGCGCACCTTCGTCGGTGACGTGGAAGTGATCTTCCAGGCGCACGCCGAAACGACCGGGCACCACGATCATCGGTTCGTTGCTGCAGCACATGTCCGGCTGCAGCGCGCTGGCATTTCCGCGCACCAGATACGGCGCTTCGTGCACCGACAGCCCGCAACCGTGCCCGGTGCGATGCGGCAATCCGGGCAGCCGGTAGTCCGGTCCCAGCCCGGCGGACTCCAGCACGCGTCGCGCCGCCTGGTCCACGCTTTCGCAGGACACGCCGGGCCGCACCGCCGCGAACGCGGCCGCCTGCGCGGCCTGTTCCAGATCCCAGATACGACGCTGTTCGTCATCGGCGCGACCGTGGATCCAGGTGCGGGTGATGTCGGAGTGGTAGCCCTGCACGCTGCAGCCGGTATCGATCAGGACCAGATCGCCTTCGCGCAGCGACTGCACGCCCGGCACGCCATGCGGAAACGCGGTGGCGTGGCCGAACTGGACGATGCAGAACGTGGAACCGGCATCGGCGCCCAGCGCGCGGTGGGCATCGTCGATGAAGCGCACCAGTTCGGCGGTGGTGGTGCCTTCGCGGGCGATGCCGGCCGCCAGCCGGTGCACCTGCAGGGTCATGTCGCAGGCCTGCTGCATCAGCGCCAGCTCCGCCGGCGACTTGCACATCCGGCAACCGTCGATGATCCCGCCCGCCTCGCAGATGCGGCGTGCGTCCAGGTGTTCGCACAGGCCATGGTGAATCGCGAAGGCGGCGGCCGGATCCAGTGCCAGCGTGCGCGCGCCACGCTCCTTCATTGCCTGGGCCACGCGCGCATAGGGGTCCTCGTCTTCTTCCCACAGGCGGGGTTCGACTTGAATCTTCAGCACCGCCTCCAGCGAACCGGCTTCGAATGCAGGACAAATCATCACCGGCAGGCCATTCCCGGTGATCAGCAGGGCCACCAGCCGCTCGCTGGCGCCCCACGGAACCCCGCAGAAATATCGCAGCGAGGCACCCGCGTTGACCAGCAGCGCATCCACGCCGCGCGCCCGCATCAGCACGCGCGCGCGTTCGATTCGCTGCTGGTACTCCTGCGCGGCGATGGGCGCGGCACGCCGTTCCCATGGATGCAGCATGCCGGTCGCCTGCGTCGGCGAGAGATGGCCGATCTGCGCACTCATTCCGGCATCTCCAGATCGCGATCGGTCCAGCTGCCGTCGACGAGTCTCGGCACGCGGCCGGGATTGCGGTTCCGCAATGGCGCGGGCAACAACGCGTCGGGCACCTGGTCGTAGCTGTGCAGGGCTGCGAAGCGCCTGATCGCACCCGGCATCCCGACCGAGCTGAAGCCCGGATGGCTCGCGCTCGGCCAGGGGCCGCCGTGGTTCATCGCCGCGCTGACCGCCACGCCGGTAGGCATGCGGTTGGCGATCAGGCGTCCCACTTTCGCGCGCAACGGCGGCGCCAGCTGTCGCCACAGGTCGGCGTCGCTACCGTCTTCGGCCAGGTAGATCGTGCCGGTCAGCTGGCCTTCCAGCGTGCGGATGATGGCGTCCATCTGCGCGGGATCGCGTACGCGCACCAGCAGCGTGACGGGTCCGAAGGCTTCCCGCTGAAGCGCGTCCGCGGCGGCGAGGAAGCGCTCGCCGTCCACGCTCAGCAGTACCGGACGACAGCGGAAACCACCGCCGCTGGCGACACCACCACCGGCCAGCGGCGTGGCGCCCGCCGCGATCAGCGCTTCCACGGCGGCACGCAGGTGGCGCTGGCCGCCGCGCGACAGCAGCAGGCCTTCCGGCGCCTCGGCGAAACCGCGGCGCGCGGTGTCGACGAAGACGTCGCCATCGTTGCCCTCGGGCACCAGCACCAGCCCTGGGTTGGTGCAGAACTGGCCGGCGCCGAGCGTGCAGGAGGACAGCAGTTCCTGCGCCAGCGTCTCCGCGCGCGCGGCCAATGCCCCTGGCAGCATCAGTACCGGATTGATGCTGGAGAGTTCGCCGTAGAACAGCACGCCGGCCGCGTCCGCGGCGCGCTTCAAGGCGACGCCGGCGGCACGGCTTCCGGTGAATGCGACCGCGCCGATCCGGGCGTCACCGGCGGCGCGCAGGCCAAGCGCTTCCGGCAACTGATACAGCATCTGCACGCTGGCGGCGGGCAGCCCGCTGGCGACCAATGCCTCGTGGGCCAGCCGCGCCAGCTGCTCGCTGGTGCCGGGATGGCCGGGATGCGCCTTGGCGATCACCGGCGTGCGCGCCACCAATGCGGACGCGAAGTCGCTGCCGGAAATTGCGTTGAACGCGAACGGGAAGTTGCCCGGTCCCAGCACCAGCACCGGCTTGCCGAGTGGCGCCAGCCACGCGCGCAGGCCATTGCGGGTGTCGATGGTCGGCAGGGTCCAGGCGTGGCTGCGCGCCGCCTCGGCGGCCAGTCGCAACTGGCCGCAGGTGCGCGGAATCTCGGCACCGAGGAAACGCGGGGAAACCGGCAACCCGGTTTCCCGTTGCGCCAGCGCCGCCAGCGATTCGCGGTTCGCCTCGATGGCGTCGGCGTAGCGCTCCAGGAAATCCACGATGGCGGCCGGATCCGCTGCGGCGAGTTCGTCCACGACGGCGCAGGCCGACGCGATCGCCGTTTCCAGATCGCGCTCGCCGCTGATCGGATACGCGGTGCCGAAAGCTTCGCCGCTGTCCGGATCATCGGCCTGGAACGCATGGGCTCCATTCGCGCCGGATCCATCCTGGCTTTGCCGCCATTGGCCGGCCAGCAGGACCGGCGCCGCCGGCCCGCTCATGACTGCCGCGGCGGATGGGCGATGGCATGACGGATGACCGCCAGCGCCGCTTCGCGTTCGGCGCCTTCCACCGGCAGGCGCGGCGCGCGAACGTGTTCGCTGCCCATGCCGACCTGCGCCTGCACCAGCTTGATCAGCTGGACGAACTTGGCGACCGTGTCCAGCCGCAGCAGCGGCAGGAACCATTCGTAGAGTTCGCGCGCGGCCGTGTAGCCGCCGTCGCGGGCAAGTTCGAACAGGCGCACGGACTCGCGCGGATAGGCGTTCACGAGGCCGGCGATCCAGCCCTCGGCGCCCATCGACAGGCCTTCGACGATCGCATCGTCCATGCCCACCAGCAGCACCAGCTTGTCGCCGGTCAGTTCCTTGATGGCGGCGAAGCGGCGCACGTCACCGGAGGATTCCTTCACCGCGTGCACATGCGGATAGTCGCGCGCCAGCTCGGCAATCTGCGACGGCGTGATGTCGGTCCGGTAGGCGATCGGGTTGTTGTAGATGATGGCCGGAAGGTCCACCGATTCCAGCACCGCGCGCGCATGCGCGGAAGCTTCGTGCCAATCACTGGTGTAGACGTAGACCGGCAGGACCATCATGCCGCGCGCGCCGGCTTCCTTCGCCGCGCGCGCCAGCCGCACCGCCTCGGCGGTGGACAGGGCGGCGATGCCGGGCACGATCGGTGCGCGATCGCCGACCGCCGCGACCAGGGTGCGGATGATCGCGATCTTCTCGTCGAAACTCAGGGTCGCGGCCTCGCCCAGCGATCCCAACGGCACAAGCGCGGTGCAGCCGGCATCGACCAGCTTCCGCGCATGTTCGGCCAGGAAGGCGTGATCGACGCTGCCGTCTTGCGTGAAAGGCGTGGTGATGGCGGGCAGGACGCCGCGCAGGAATTGGCTTGGATTCATGGTGATGCACCTGTCTGGGTAGGAACGGAAAAGTCGGCCAGCGTGTCTATGCGGGCCGGAAACACGGGGGGACGGCGGTCCCCGGCGGAGACGGGGCCGGCGAGCAGCCCCCATTCGGTGAGCGCGGTACCGCAGATGCGGCCCTGGCACGCGCCCATGCCGCAGCGGGTGGCCAGCTTGGCGTCGCGCGCGTCGGCGAACCGCTGCAGTTGATCCACGGTGACGTCCTCGCAGCGGCACACCACGGTGCCGGGCGCGATCGCCGGCCAGTCCGGCGCGTCGGGTTCGAAGTGGCGTTGCAGCCACGTGGCGAAGGCGCGGGCATGCCGTTGCCGGCGGCGCAACGCGACCGGCACCGCGTCCGCGCCGGCGGCGGCGGCATGGCCGGCGATGGCGCCTTCGAGCAGCGCGCTGTCGCGGCCGCCGATGCCGCAGGCTTCGCCCGCCGCGTACACCCCGGCCAGGCTGGTCCGTTGATTGACGTCCACCCGCACGCGCGGATGCCGCGGTGCCGGTTCCAATGCGCAGCCCAGCGACTGCGCCAGTTCGATATTGGGCACCAGCCCGTAGCCGACCGCCACGCCGTCGCAGGCAACGCGCAGGCGTTCGCGGCCGCGCCGGATGTCGACGGCTTCCACGCATCCGCCGCCGTGCGCGGCCAGCACTTCACTGTCGTGCCAGTACGGCACGCGTGCCAGCCGCAGGCGCAGCGCGATCGCCTGCCCGGCCTTGCCCGGCCAGCGCGGCAATCCGGCCGCGAAACGCCACAGGCGCCCAGGCGGGGTCCGTTCGCAGAGGGCGACCACGTGCGCACCGTACCGTTGCAGGGTGTCGGCGGCGGCCAGCAGCAGTGGACCACGACCGGCGACCACGATCCGGCGACCGTCGTAAGGAACGCCCTGCTTGGCCAACGCCTGCGCGCCGCCCGCGCCGGTCACACCCGGCAGCGTCCAGCCGGGAAACGGCAGCAGCAGCTCGCGGGCGCCGGTGGCGAGAATCAAGGCGCGGAAACGCAGGCGCAATGCGCCAGACGGGTCTTCGGCCAGCAGTTCCCCGGTGGTTCCGGCAGTGGCGATGACCTGGGTCTGCGCGTGCCACTGCACGCCGGCGGCCAGCGCCTGCCGCAGATATCCCGTGGCGGGCGTGGCGGACTGGCCGACCGCGTGTCGCCACACCTGCCCGCCCGGCGTGGCCTGCGCATCGACCCAGCCCACCCGCGCGCCATGGCCACGTGCCGCGAGCGCCGCGGCCAGGCCCGCCGGCCCGGCGCCCACGATCAGCACATCGTAGTCGCGCACGCGCTCAGCCATCGGTTTCCACCCGCATGCCGTCGCGTACCGGCGTCATGCACGCGCGTCGCTGGCCGAGGCCGTCGATCTGCACCCGGCATTCGAAGCACACGCCCATGCCGCACAACGGCGCGCGTGGCAATCCACCGACCGAACGGCGTGTCGAGAGCACACCGGCCCGCGCGATCGCGGCCGCCACGCTGCTGCCCGCCGGCACGTCCACCGGCTGGCCGTTCACCCTCACCCGCACCGGGCCGCTCACGACATCCCCCGCGCGGGCGAATACGGTGCCGGGTCGATCGCCGGCTCGCGTCCCAGGAACAGATCCATCAGCAGGCGGGCAGTGCCCAGCGCGGTGGTGATGCCAAGCCCTTCATGTCCGGCCGCCACCCATACGTCGCGCGCATCGGGCATCGGTCCGATATACGGACGCCCGTCCGCCGTGGCCGGGCGAAATCCGGTCCACACGCGGATCGCCTGCACGGATCGCAGGATTGGCAGGTAGTCCAGCGTGCGTGCCAGCATGCGTTGCAACATGGGGATAGACACCGCCGGATCGGTCACGCCTTCCTCGCGGGAAGAACCGATCAGCAGTTGCCCGGTGGGACGCGGCTGCACGTTGAAGGCCACGCTGCTGGTCGCGTTGCCGTGCGCGGAATCGGCATAGCCCAGTTCCAGCAATTGGTGGTGGACGATGCCGGGATGGCGGTCGGTAGTCACCAGTTGCCCCTTGCGCGGACGCAGCGGCAGCCCGGGCAACAACGTCGGCGCCGCGCATCCGGTGGCGACGAGCACCGGCCCGTGCAGGCAGGTACCGTCGTCCAGCTTCACGCCGCCTTCGAATCGCGCCTCTGCACGACGACCAAGGAACAAGTGCAGGCGATGGGTCCGCGCGCGATCGACCAGGCAACGCGCTGCGCGTGGTGGATACACCACCGCCTCCCGCTCGACCCGCAGGCCGCCGGCCACGCCCTGCGCCAGATGCGGTTCCAGTGCCCGCAGGCGTGCGGCATCCAGCGCCTCGGCTTGGATGCCGACGGCCGCCAGGCGCGCGATCTTGGGCGCCACCCGCTCAAGTTCCCGTTCGTCGCGCGCGACCCAGATCGTGCCGCAGCGACTGAATTCGGCCGCGCGCAGATCCGCGAATTCCTCCCACAAAGACAGCGAGTACGCCGCCAGCGCGAGTTCCGCCGGATCCTCGTCCATCGCCACCAGATGCCCCATCGCCGCCGCCGTCGCGCCGCCGCCGATCGGACCCGGCTCGACCAGCGCCACCTTCAGTCCCTCCGCGCAAGCGGCGTCGGCACAGGCCGCGCCAACCATGCCGGCACCGACGACGATGAGATCGAACGTGTTCACCGCGCGCCGTCACCCGTCGCGCCGATGCCCCAGGCAAAGGGATCGGAGGGATCGATGCACAGCTGCGCCCTGGCAGTGAGGTAGGCCTGGCCGGTAATCCGCGGCAGGATGCCGCGGGTGCCGCGCCGGTAATGGCCTTCGAAGCGGGTGCCGAGGATGCCCTGCTGGATCCAGGTCTCGCCTTCGGCGAGTTTTCCGTCGGCGGCCAGGCAGGCCATCTTGGCGCTGGTGCCGGTGCCGCAGGGCGAGCGGTCATAGGCCAGTCCGGGACACAGGACGAAGTTGGCGATCACCCCGCTGCCGTCGCCGGCCGGCGCGTTGAGTTCGATGTGATCGATCTCCGCTCCATCTGCACCGGTGATTCCCGACTTCCGCAAGGCGTTGCCGATGGCTTCGCTGTAGGCGGTCAGCTCGCGCTGGTGGCGCAGCATCAGCGGCAAGGGCGTCTGCGCGGTGATGAAGAACCAATTGCCGCCCCAAGCGATGTCGCCGCGCACACAGCCATGGCCAGGCACGTCGACCGCGACGTCGGCTGCCAGCCGGTAGCTCTCCACGTTGTCGACCGAAACACGGCCGTCGGTGTGCAGTTCCACGCCGACCGTACCCACCGGCGTCTGCAGACGATGCGCGCCCGGCGCCAGCCGCCCCAGCGCATGCAGGGTCCGCACGACGCCGATGGTGCCGTGCCCGCACATGCCCAGATAGCCGACGTTGTTGAAGAAGATGACGCCCGCCGCGACATCCGGTTCGGTCGGCGGCAGCAACAGCGCCCCCACCACCGTGTCCGAGCCACGCGGCTCGCACACGATGGCGCTGCGCCAATGATCGAAATCCTGGCGGAAGCGGCGCAGTTGCGCCGCCGGATCGCCACCGCCGAGATCGGGAAAACCGGCCACGACCACCCGGGTGGGTTCACCGGCGGTGTGCGAATCGATGACGTCGAGTGTCTGCATGGCGGACATGCTTTCATCCGCGGGTTGGCAGCGGATAGCCGGCAATGTCCGGTGCCGATGCGGAATTCGGCATGATTTTGACGCGACCGGAACGATGCGCCGCAGCATTTCCATCCCTGCCGGATGGCATTGACATATCGGCGCGAATCACTGTTATGGTGCTTCTCGGAGAGGGGTATACGGTATCCGCGGAAATGCGGATCCATTACCGCCACGGTGCCGCGCCGGCGTCGTGGCGGATGCCGAATGCCGCAGGATTGCGAACGCGGCGCGCGCCCTGGCGGTGCGTGGACGCGCATGCACTCTCCGCGTTTCGCCGCCATGCGGCGATCCCGCCGTCGCCATCGGAGTCCATGCCCATGCCGTTCGACATCGACATCCCGTCACAGGAATTGCAGGCGCTCTACGACGCGCTGCCGGACGTGGTGTTCTTCATCAAGGATGCGCAGGGCCGCTATACCCATTGCAATCTCACCCTGATGCGCCGGCTGGGTCGCAAGCAGCGCGCCGACGTGCTCGGCAGGACCACCGTGGAAGTGTTCCCGCAACGCTTCGGCGACAGCTACCAGCAGCAGGATCTGCGCGTGCTGCGCGGCGAGATCATCGAGAACCAGCTGGAAGTCCACCTTTTCCCCAATCGCATGCCGGGCTGGGCGCTCACCTTCAAGCGGCCGGTGTTGCAGGCCGGCGCGGTGGTCGGGCTGATCGGCATCTCGCGCGATCTCGGCCAGCCGGACAATCGCCATTCCACCTTCCCGCGCCTGATGAAGGTGGTGGACCACATGCAGGAGCACCACGGCGAGAACGTCCGCATCACCGCCCTGGCGGATCTCGCCGGCCTGTCGGTCGCCCAGCTGGAAAGGCACTTCCGCCGCGTCTTCCAGCTCACCCCGCAGCAGATGCTGACCAAGCTGCGCATCGAGACCGCGATGCGCCTGTTGCAGGACGATGCCAGCATCGCCAGCATCGGCCAGGCCTGCGGTTTCGCCGACCAGAGCGCGTTCACCCGCCAGTTCAAGGCCACCGTGGGCATGACCCCGCGCGACTATCGCGCGCTTGGCCGGCATCCGCGCGCGGCGCCGATCGCCGGCACCTGACCGCCGCCCTGCGGGGGCGCGCTACTGATCGTCCTCCGCACCCAGATCCAGCTGCGTGGCGGGCAGGCCGGTGGCGGCACCCCAGCAATAGGCCAGCAGGGCGACCACCGCCACCGCCGTGGCGTCCCAGGGATGGACGAGCATGCCGCGGCCACCGAACGAGCCCAGGTACGACACGCCGATCATCATCAGGTAGAACCCGATCAGCCATAGCGAGGAGCGGATCTGCGCGCGCAGCGGCAGCTGTCCCGCCGGCATCAGCCGCGCGCAGGCCAGGTAAATCAGATAAAGCAGCACCTGCAGGCCCAGCAGCCAGGACACGGTGGACCAACCGGACCAGTAGACGATCAGCGAGGCCACCACGAAAGCGAGAGGTCCAAGCACGTCCAGCGCCTTCACCCGGAATGGCCGGTCCAGTCCGGGCGCGCTGCGGCGCAGTGCGGCGGCGGTGACCGGTGCGACGGCGTAGCTCATCATCAGCGCGGCCGACACCACGTTGATCATCGCTTCCCACGACGGAAACGGCAGCGTCCAGAACACCGAGAGCGCGAAGGTCAGCCACAGGGCCGGGCGCGGGATGCCGGATGACACCCCGACCCGGGTGAACAACCGGAAGAACGTACCGGTCCGCGCCCAGCCATAGATCACCCGCGGAGTGGCGTTCATGTAGATGTTGCCGGTACCGCTGGGTGAAACGATGGCATCGGACACGACCAGCACCGCCAGCCAGCCGGCGCCCAGCGCCAGCGCGATGTCGCGGTACGGCAGCGAGTACTCGCCACCGACCGGTCCCCAACCCTGCGTCAATGCCGATGCCGGCACGCTGCCCAGGAACACCACCTGCAGCAGCACGTAGATCAGCGTGGACAACATCACCGACAGCAGCAGCGCGATCGGAATGGTCCGCTGCGGATTCCGCACCTCGCTGGCCACGGAGATGATCGGTGTCAGCCCCAGGTAGGCAAAGATGATGCCGCCGCCGGATACCGCCGCCCCCACGCCGGCCATGCCGAACGGCGCGAAGCCGTGATCGGACAGGTTGGCTGGCTGGAAATGCAGCGCGAGCACGCCGATCACCAGCATCGGCACCACGAACTTGAACGCGCTGACGATGTTGTTCGCCAATGCGAAGGTCCGGATGCTGAAATAATTCAGCAGGAAGAACAGGCACAGCAGCAGGAACTGCAGGGTCCAGCCGGCCAGGCTGGCATCGCCGGAACCAGGCTTGTTCATCCAGGGAAACCAGGCCGCCGCGTACTGCCGCGCCGCCACCACTTCGATGGCAATCAGGCTGGAGAACGCGATCAGCGTGATCAGTCCCATCAGGTAACCCAGCAGCGGTCCATGTGAAAAGGTGGGATAGCGGATGATTCCGCCCGCGCGCGGCAGGGCGGCGCCGAGTTCGCAGTAAATCAGGCCCAGCAAGAGCACCGCCACGCCACCGATCAGCCAGGAGAGAATTCCCGCGGGGCCGGCAATCGACGCCACGTGGCTGGCCGCGAACAGCCAGCCGGATCCAAAGATGGCGCCGAGCCCGATCAGGGTCAGGTCCGCCACGGAAAGACTTCGTTTGAACTTGCCCTGCTGCATGCCATCCCCCCCGGGTAGCTCGTTGCCTTGTCGCGCTCCGCCCGCGGCCCCACCGGGAACCGCGGGCGATTCGTCCCGCCGTGTCGTGTCCGGTGCATCCGGTCGTGCGTGGCGGTCAATGGAGTCTAGAAAGCGCGTTTTGCCCGGGTCTTGGCGGATTCCGTCGGTCCTGGCGGCGAAGTGAGCACAAACCCGTTTCCATTTTTCCCGTTTTGTCGGGATCGGGGATTGGCATCAAGCATGTCATCTGCAAACCCAGTGACGGGCGTTGCACGCCTGTTGCTCCGGCAGAGCTCACCGCGGCTCTCCGACATCCGCATGGCGCACTTTCGTTATGCGGTTTTCCGCATCCCTCCGCGCCATCAACGCCTAGAACGCGGCCGGCTCTCGCACCTAATGTGAAAAACGACACGTAAGCCCTGGGAGGGGCGAACGACGTTTGCCGGCATCCGGCCAAAACACCATCGGGGAGAGGGAATGAAGACGCATTCAGAACGGCTGCGGCCGACAATCCTGTGCCATGCGCTCGTGCTGGCGCTGGCGGCAGGCACACCGGGGGCGCTGTTCGCGCAGCAGGCCGACGGCGCAACACCGCAGGCCACGGCATCGACCGACCAGGACGAAGACACCGCCGAACAATCGGCCAATGGCCAGACCAGGACGCTCGATCAGGTCACCGTCACGGGATCGCGCATCAAGCGCGCCGAAGTCGAAGGCCCGGCGCCGGTGACGGTAATCACCGCCGACGATATCGAGAAGCAGGGCTTCAAGACCGTCTTCGACGCGCTGAACACGCTGACCCAGGCCAACGGTACCGTGGTCAACGAATCCACCTTGGCCAGCCAGTCGATCTTCGCGCCCAACGCCAACATCATCAATCTCCGCGGCCTGGGCCCGGGCCGGTCGCTGATCCTGATCAACGGCCGCCGCGTCGCCGAGTACCCGCTGCCCTATGGCGGCCAGAGCAACTTCGTCAATCTGGGCGCGATTCCCAGCAGCGCGGTCGAGCGCATCGAGGTGCTGTCCGGCGGCGCTTCGGCGATCTATGGCTCCGACGCGGTGGCCGGGGTGATGAACATCGTCACCAAGAAGAACTACGAAGGGCTGGAAGCAAAGCTCTACGGAAGCACGACCACACGCGGCGGCGGCGACACCGGCAACCTGCAGATCGTGGGTGGAAAGTCCGGTGACCGCTGGAGCCTGACCTACGCGATGGAATACATGAACCGCGAGGCCATCTTCACCCGCCAGCGCGACTTCATGGATTCGATGCGGGACAGCCCGATCGCCAGCGGTCGCACGCCCTGGGCCAACCTGTACCTGTACGACTTCGACGCGCCCGGCTATGTCAGCGAGATCGCCGACGCCTGCGACCGCTTCTTCGGCCATAGCGTGGTCTACACGACCGCATCCGGCAGCCGCTGCGCGCAGTACGACCGCCTGGCCGATTCCACCATCCGCAGTTCCGACGACAATCTGTCGCTGTACGGCTCCGGCGTGTTCGACATCAGCGAGAACGCGCAGATCTTCATGGATGCGATGTGGTGGCGGTCCAAGGCGCGCTATTCCACCGGCACCCAGTGGTGGTCTCCCTACAACGAGGAAACCGGCTACTACTACTACGACGTTGGCCGCGGCGCGCTGATGGACGCGCTGCGCGTGTTCCAGCCGGAAGAAACCGGTCGCGACGGCTTGATGACCGACAACGACGAGGAATCCTGGAGCATCACCACCGGCATCCGCGGCAGCCTGTTCGACAACCGCTTCGACTACGAACTTTCCTACAGCCATGCCGAGTACGAGACCGACACCCGCACCCCGCGCCTGACCGCCAGCAAGGTCGCCGACTACTTCCTTGGTCCGCGTCTGGGCAACGATCCGGTCTACGACTACTACCCGGCTTACCGGCTGGACTACGACCGCTTCACCACCCCGCTGACGCCGTCGCAGTTCGCGGCGATGTCGGCGACCATCCGGCCACGCGGCTACTCCGAGGCCAGCCAGTTCCAGGCAACCCTGAGCGGCGATCTGTTCGAACTTCCGGCCGGGCCGGTCGGCATGGCCTCGGTGCTGGAATGGGGTTCGCAGGAGTATGAGCTGGTGGCCGATCCGCGCACCCTGCCCAACGCCGACCCCGCCGAGGAAGCCTACAACTGGAACGACACCGGCGGCCGCGGCGCCCGGGACCGCTATGCGCTGGGCCTGGAGTTCAGCGTGCCGATCTTCAGCACCCTGAAGGCGCAGTTGGCGGCGCGCTACGACAAGTATGACGACATCACCGAGGTGGACGGCGCGGTCACCTGGAACGCCGGCCTGGAATGGCGTCCGGTCGACAGCCTGCTGCTGCGCGGCAGCTACGCCACCAGCTTCCGCGCACCGGACATGCACTACGTGTTCGCCGAACCCTCCGGCTACTACATCCAGATCTTCGACGAATACCGCTGCCGCGCCGAGAACAACAACGACGTGCTGGCGGCGGCTTGCCGCGACAACAGCAACACCGACTACTACTACTACACCGAGGGTGGCCGGCGCGGCAACCGCCTGCTGGAGGAAGAGACCTCAAAATCGTGGACCGCCGGTTTCGTCTGGGACATCCTGGACGGATTGTCGGTGCAGGCCGACTACTACAGCATCCAGCTCGACCAGGGCGTCAACGACCTGTCCAACGGCTACGTGCTCAAGCGCGAAGCCGATTGCCGGCTGGGCGTGGATCGCAGCGGCAATCCGGTCGACACCAACTCGCTGCTCTGCCAGACCGCACTGGATTTCGTCCAGCGCCGGCCGTCGCCGACCGATCCCGAAGGCACCGCGGTGACCCTGCTGACGGTCGGGCCGATCAACACCGCCACCGAAAAGACGACCGGCATCGACGCCACCGTCCGCTATCGCTGGGACACCGATCGCCTGGGCCGCTTCAACGTCCTGCTCGGCTGGTCGCACACGCTCAGCTACGAGTTCACCCAGTACGCCGAGGATGGCGTGCTCTACGACCGCGACAACCGCTCCTACAACTGGAACGCCCGCAGCCGGGCCAACCTGTCGGTGAACTGGAATCGCGGCGACTGGGGCGCGAACGTCTACGGCTCGCGGATGGGCTCGATCCCCAGCTACGACCTGGACCGCCGCATCGCGCCCTACCTGCTGTGGAATGCGAACCTGTCGAAGAAGATCACCGACAGGATGTCGGTGACCCTGTTCGTCAACAACGTGTTCGACAAGATCCATCCGCGCGACGACAGCTACGCCGACTACCCGTACTTCTACTGGACTTACAGCCCGATCGGGCGGGAAGTCGGTGCGCAGCTGGCTTACCGGTTCCAGTGATCGGTGTTTCCCCGGGGCCGGCGATGGCCGGCCCCTTCTTTTTTTGCTCCAGAGAAGATCGAATGAAAGATGCCCTTCGCCCACCTGCCGCCACCCGCCGGTCACGCGCGGCCCTGACCTTACTGGCCCTGCTCTCGCCGTTCGTCGCTTCAGCGAGTGATACCGCCCCCGGCGATGCGGACTACCAGCGCTCGCTGCACCTGGGACAGGAATGGATGTACCTGACCCGCGACCTGCCCTTCGCGGCCAAGGCCACCCACGATGGCCGCTTCTACTACCGCAAGACAGTACCCGGCGGTTTCAGCTACGTGATCGTCGACCCGAAGGAGCAGCGCAAACGCCCGGCCTTCGACCAGGCACGCCTGGCGGCGGCGCTGGGCAAGGCCACCGGCGAACGCTACGAGCCGCTGCGGTTGCCGTTCCGCGATTTCGAATTCGCCGACGAAGGCCGCGCCATCAAGATGAAAATCGGCCTGGCCGAGCCGCGGCCATGGCGTTGCGAACTGAAGGACTACACCTGCGCGCGCGACGACGGCACGCCCAGCCGCCCGCGCGGCTGGGGCGTCGTGCGCGACATGACCCAGCCCGCCGACAACGCGCCGCGCCGCTCGCCGGACGGCAAATGGGAAGTCTTCGCGCAGGGCCACGACCTGGTCATCCGCGCGGCCGGTTCACTGGCGCAGCCCGAACCGCTCACCCGCGACGGCCGCGCCGACGCCTTCTACGATCCCGAATCAATCGCGTGGTCGCCCGATTCCCGGCGCCTGGCGGTCTACCGGGTCAAGCCCGGCACCGATCGCCGCGTCACCCGGGTCGAATCCACTCCCCGCAACCAGATCCAGCCACTCGTCCACACCCAGCTGTATCCCAAGCCGGGCGACGAGGTCGACATCGAACGGCCGGTACTGATCGATGTCGATTCGCGCACGGTACGGGTCGTCGACGACGCGCTGTTCCCCAACCCGCTGCAACTGTGGGAGATCCAGTGGCGCAAGGACGGCGAGAGCTTCGCGTTCGAATACATCCAGCGTGGTTTCAAGCAGGTCCGCGTGATCAGCGTCGATGCCGCCAGCGGCCAGGCGCGGGTGGCGGTCAGCGAGGACAGCCCGACCTTCGTCAATGCCTGGAACCTCTATCGCCATGACGTCGGCAAGGACGGCAACGAGGTGCTGTGGATCTCCGAACGCGACGGCTGGCGCCACCTGTACCTGTTCGACGATGCCAGCGGCCAGGTCAAGCGACAGATCACGCGCGGCGAGTGGGTGGTGCGCGACGTGGTCAAGGTCGATGACGACAAGCGCCAGATCTGGTTCACCGCCGGCGGCATGGACGCGGGCAAGGACCCGTATCTTCAGCATTACTTCCGGGTCGACTTCGACGGCGGCAATCTCACCCGCCTGACCCAGGCCGACGCCTGGCACGATGTCGCCTTCTCCAGCGACATGGCCTATTACCTTGATACCTATTCGCGGGTGGATCTGCCGCCGATCTCGGAACTGCGCCGCGCCGACGGCAGCCTGGTGTCGGTGCTCGAACGCGCCGATGTCGGCGCGCTGCGCGCGGCGGGTTGGAAGCCGCCACAGATCTTCGCCGCCAAGGGCCGCGACGGCGCCACTGACATCTGGGGCATCGCGGTGCGTCCACGCGATCACGACCCGTCGAAGCACTATCCGGTCATCGAGTCGATCTACGCCGGGCCACACGGCGCCTTCGTGCCCAAGCGCTTCTGGCCGTTCGACATGGATTCGGGCAGCGACAGCCTGGTACGGATGCAAGCATTGGCGGATCTGGGCTTCATCATCGTCCGCATCGACGGCATGGGCACCACCGGCCGCTCCAAGGCCTTCCATGACGTGGCCTGGCAGAACCTGCAGGACGCCGGTTTCCCGGATCGCATCGCCTGGCACCGCGCGATGGCCGCGACGGATCCGTCCTACGACATCGGCCGGGTCGGCATCCACGGGATGTCGGCGGGCGGGCAGAACACCCTGCACGCGCTGTTGTTCCATCCGGAGTTCTACAAGGCTGGCGTGGCCAGCAACGGCTGCTACGACAACCGCATGGACAAGCTGTGGTGGAACGAGCAGTGGCTGGGCTGGCCGGTCAACGGCAGCTACTCGGCCGCGTCGGGCGTGGAGCACGCCAGCAAGCTGCGCGGCGACCTGCTGCTGATCGTGGGCGAACAGGACGCCAATGTGGATCCCGCCTCGACCCTGCAGGTGGCCGATGCGCTGATTCGCGCCGACAAGGATTTCGAACTGCTGATGATGCCCGGCGCCGGCCATTCGGTGGGACGCTGGTCCGAACCCTTCGACTACGTCCAGCGCCGCCACTACGACTTCTTCATCCGCCACCTCCAGGATCGGCCGACACCGCGCTGGAACTCGGCGTCATCGGCGCCCTGAGCCACGCGCCTGTTTCGCGCGCCGGATGAACGGGCCAACGCGCCCGTTCGCCACGACCGGAAAAAGCGAAGCCCGGCAATGAATGCCGGGCTCTGCAAGCAGCGGCGGAGGGGGAGAGAGGGAGCCTCGTCGCTACGGAGGGAATTTTCCGCTGCCCCGGTTACGGGAACGTTTCACCCAATCGCAAATCCTGTTGCGATCACCACGCGACCGCAACGCCATGGTTGAAATGAACGCGTAGCGTCACGGCTCTATAACTGTGCCCGAGCATGGGAGGGTCCATGTCCACACGCATGCCCCCGCCCACGCACCCGAGCCCCTTGCGGAATCCGCCATGCACAAGCCGTTCCGTGATTACCTGGGTGCTCACGGTGGAAAGAGCCTGGTCTGGCACGCCTACGATCTGCTGTTCGCCTATTTCCTGACCCAGCATCTCCAGTTGCCGCCGCAGACGATGGGGCTGCTGACGATGGCGCTGATGCTGTTCGGCGCGCTGGCCGATCCGGTGGCGGGCTGGTTGATCGGACGCGGCCCGGACGTGCCGCACCGGCTGGTCCGCCTGCAGGCGTGGGGAGCGTTGGTCTCGACGCTCGCGTTCGTGGCGCTGTTCTCGGTGCCACTGCCGTTGTCGCCGGTCGTCCACGCCCTTGGCACCGGGCTGGTGTTCCAGCTCTGTTACAAGCTCTACGACGTTCCCCAGAATGCGCTGACATCGGTGCTCGCGCGCGACCACCGGGAAGTCCTGCAACTTTCGGCCGGGCGCTATTTCCTCAGTGGCGCCGCGCGCATCCTGGTGGCCCTCGCCGCCTATCTGCTGGTCGGCGAACATGCGACGTCGCCTTCCGGCGGACACATCGCGCTGTTCATCGCAGTGCTGTGCGCGCCGGCACTGCTATCCGCCTGGCGACTGGCCCGCGTCGTCCGGAAACAGGTGGACGATTCCGCCAACAGGAATGTCCATGGTGTCGCCGCCCGGATCCGCAGCGGCACTTTTCCGCGCCTGCCGGAGGGCATGGCGATGCTGTTGATCGCCACCTTCGTCAACGCCGGCCTGCTCTCGGTGATGGGCAGGATGATGCCCTACCTGGCATCGCGTTCCGGCGTGCTGATCGCCTTTTCCATCGGCACGCTGGCGCTGCTGCCGCTGTTCCGGCAGCTGGCCTCGCGGCGCGGCGAACATGCGGCGTTCCTGCTGGCCGCCTGCCTGTCCGCGATCGCCTGCCTCGGCCTGTCACGATCGTTCGCGCTGCCGGGTGTTGCCGGGGATATCGGACTGAATGCTTTCGCGTTTCTTTATGGCGGCGGCTCATTCGGCTGCACCATGCTGCTCTGGGGTACAGCCGCCAATCTGATCCATCGCCATCACGATCGGACCGCGATGCGCGCCGACACCTGGTCCTACGGCGTCTACACCTTCGCTTCCAAGCTCGGCATCGCCCTGTCGATGCTGATGCTGGGCCAGGTGCTGGATCCGGCGGTGGCGCGGTCGCCGGCGGCCGATCACGGGCTCGCCCTGGCGCGGGCGGCGGCATTGGCCGCGCTCGGCGCACTCGTCTGCACCATGGTCATCTATCGGACGATGAAGTCGCTGCGCGAATCGCACGCCGGGCGCCCGCGCCCGTCTCCCGTGCTTGAAGCCGTCCCTCAGGGATCCAACGGATCCAGCGGATCCACCTTCGCCGAATCCGGCGAGGGACGGAACGGCACGTCGAATGGCGAGGTGCGCTTGCCGAGCGTGCCCGGCAGGTAGCCCAACTCGGTCCGGTTGCGTTCGGCGAACTCCGCGCCCACCACGTAATCGATATGCTTCGGGTCGCTGAGCACCAGTGCATCGCGATCCGCTGGCGCCTTCATCGCCATCAACAGGCGCGAGGCATTGCGCAGGTTGGTGGTGGTGTGCCGGGCATAGGGTTCGATCACCAGCGCATGCTCCGGAACGCCGTAGCGCTCCACCAGCGCGCGGCGCATCTCGACGGCTTCGACATGGCGGGTTCCGCGCGGGTGGACGGCGGCGCCGCTGAGGATTATGAAAGGCGCCAGTCCGTCGAAATAGCGTTGCGCGGCGACCTTCACGTGCAGCTTGCCGCGCGCGCTCAGCGGCGTCAGCGGATCTTCCGGCCCGGCCCCGAGCACGATGATCGCGGTGTAGCGGTAGCGCGACCAGTCCAGCGTTTTCGCCTGGGCGAAGGCGGCCGCGTTCAGGCCACCCTCGATGGGCTCGAACGCGATCGCGTCGAGCCGGTCGTTGACGTCGATCAGCGCCAGCGCCAGGCCGATGCTGGCGTCCAGCGAGGCGACCGCCTCGCCGCGGCCGACCTCGCTGATCGCCACGGCGGTGGCGACGTCGGCGGCAAGCCGCTGGCTGCCCGCCTCGCCCATCGGTCCGTCGATTCGCGGATAGCGCGAAGCCGCGCCCTTGCCGTAGACATCAAGGATGGAATTGAGTCCGGCCAGCTCGCGGCGGATCGCCTCCGGCGGGCGGTCCGGCGCCGCCAGCGTCGCCATCGCGTCGATCTCCTGGCGGTTCCAGCGCGCGGCGTCGACCTTGCAGGCGGCATCGTCACCGCACTGCGCGAGCCGGCGCTCGCGCGCGGCCAGCAGGGTGCGAACCTCCGTGCCCGCCTGGTCGCGGCGGATCGCGGCGAGCGCCGGGAACAGGCGCTGGCCCAGCGCGGCGGTCATGCCGTCTTCCACAGTCGCGGCGAATCCGGGTTGGGCCACCGCCAGCATCAGGCACAGCAGAGCCGCGATGCGCATCACCAGCTCCGGCTCAGGACCAGGCGGAAGTTGCGCCCGAACAGCGGCCGCCCGTAGATGGCCTCGCTCGAACCCTGCCCGGACAACGCGTCGGTGCGCGTGTTGCCTTCGGTCAGGCCCTCTTCGTTGGTCAGGTTGTCGCCCACCAGTTGCACGCCCCACGGGCCACGCTTCCAGGACACGCCAAAACCGAGGGTTTGATAGGACGGCAGCATCGTGCGGTTGAAGAGATCCACGTAGGCCTTGCCGACCACATCGTAGCGGAGATATGCCTCGATCTGTCCGTCACCGGTGTCGAAGTTCACGGTCGGGCGGATATGTCCGTAGAACTTGGGCTCGCGGACGATCTGGTTGCCGTTCACCGCGCTGGGGTCGGCGCCGGAATTGTTCTGCAGATCCTTGTACTGCGGATCGCTGAAGGTCACCGCGCCCGCCACCGCGAACCAGTCCGTAGCCCGGAACAGGCCGTCGATCTCGACGCCCTTCGATACCGCCGTGCCGATGAAGGGCACCGACTGGTCGTTGCGGCCGGTGGTCGGGTTGTATGCCACGAACGAGGCGTTGAGCGGATCGAACTTGGTGTAGAACGCGGTCAGGTACAGGTACGAGGCCCCGAACGATGCCTTCAGGCCCAGCTCGTACTGATCGGTCGCGGTCTTGACGATGGTCGGATTGATGCTGCGTGCAACGCTGGACTGCGGCGGAATCTCCACATGGGAGGCGCGTGCGTACGCACCCAGTCCCGGGCGGAAGTCGTAGTTCAGGCCCACGGTCCAGTTGGTGACCGACGGGCTGAGGTTGTGGGTCTGGGTGGCGCCGTTGAAGCGGCGGGTGGTGTCGTCGGCCAGGGTGGTCGCATCACCCAGGTTCGCGGCGGCGGTGTCTTCGGCGTAGCCGTCGTAGCTGTACTTCTCGTGGCGGATGCCGCCATCCAGTTTCAGTTTTTCGGTGATTTCCCAGGTGTCGTTGGCGTAGACCGCCAGCATCCGCGCATCCACTTCGCCGGCATTGAGCGTGGTGGTGTAGCGCAGCACGCCGTTGTCGGTGACGTAACCCAGCGGCGCGCCGGCGGCCGAATAGGCGACCAGATCGAGCGTCCTCGGCTTGCCGGACACCTCCAGCAGCATGTCCTGGTAGGCGGTGAACGCGGTGGTGCCGTAGAAGGCGGTGTAGATGCCGAAATTGACCTCGTGCGCGCCCAGGCCGGTCTCGAACCGGCGCGCGGCGCTCAGATCCGCCTGCGCCGAATAGAATTCCGACTCGATCGCGCGGTACTGGGCTGAGATCACCAGGCCGGAAGCGCCATAGGGGTCATAGGCCGCCGTGCCGCGGCTGCCGGCCAGCGCATAGCCCATCCGGGCGACGTCCGGACCGAACGCGGCCCGCGCCCGCTCCAGGTAGCTGTTGGCGAAGGTGTTGCCATCGGCCGGATTGGTCGTCGAATACAGCGCGTCGAAACTCAGCTTGCCCTTGGTGTAGCCGGATTTGAACGAGATGGTCCAGTCACCGGCGGTGTTCTCGTACTGGAAGCCGACGTTGCCGAAGCGCATGTGGCGGCCGTCGGCCAGATCCCGGCGCAGGCCGTGCATCACGCCGGCCGCGTCCAGGTACTTGAGCGAGACGTTGCGCAGCGACGGCGAGTTCATCGTTCCCTCGAAGTAATCCAGGTACGGATTCAGCGACACCGAGGGATTGCGCGGATCGGCGACCGGGATCGGCAGGTAGAACACGTTGTGGTCGTCGACGTAGGTCGCGCTGAACTTCATCCAGCTGTCTTCCATGTAGTGCTTGATGTTGGCGCGCAGCTGGCCGCCCTGGTCGTTCGGGAAACCGTTGTCGCGGTAGCCGTCGTGATGGCGGAGGAATCCGCCCACCGCGTAATAGGTGTCCTCCGACAGCGCGCCGGATTGGTACGCCTCGCCGCGGTACAGCCCGGTGTCGCCCAGGGTCAGCTGCGCCTTGCCACGGGTTTCGTCGCCGCCCTCGACCAGCACGTTGTTGACGATGGCCGCGCCGCCGCTGGCATAGATCGGCGCCGGACCGCCGCGCACGATTTCCACGCGCTGGTTCATGACGTCGAAACGGTGCATGCCCTCGCCGGAGTTGAAGAAGTGCCCGTCGATCTCGTGGAACAGTGGCAGGCCGTCCTGCTGGAACACGATGTAGCCGCGATCGGTCGGTATGCCGCGCAGGCGGGTGATGTTCTGCACCTCGCCGCCGGTGGATTCGACATGGATGCCCGGCACGCTGCCCAGCAGATCCGCGAAGCTCTTCGGCGCCAGCCGCTGCACTTCCTCGGCGGTCAGCGAATTGACCGCGTAGGAGGCGTCGAACCGCCGCTGGGTGCGCGCGGCGCCGGTGACCACGATGGCGTCCAGGGTGTTGGCGTCGGTGTTGCCCGGGCGGGCATCGGCGGGGCGTGCCGGGGTGTCCTGCGCCGCGGACGCCGGGGCGGTATCGGCGGCGGCCGGCGGGTTCTGGGCGAACCCCGGCAGCGCGGTCAGGATGCCGGCCGCGAGGACGGACAGCCTGAAGGCAGAACGACGGGTAAGGCTCGACATGGTGGCTCCGGTGGGGGTGGCGGGGCAAAATATATTCCGCCAAGAAACATACTTGCTGATTGTTTCAGCCGGATTTCATGCTTAATCGCGAATTACTCTGTGTCTTTGACGAAATTCGCCCGTAATATCTTTGTCACTGGAATATAAAGGAATGGTTCCATGTCCATAGCCCTGGGACTGGCGCCCAGCGAGCAGCGCGTGCTCGACCTGCTCCGTTATCGCGGGCCGATGTCCCGCGCGGAGCTGTCGCGCGAATCGGATCTGGCGCCGCCCACCCTGTCGCGACTGATCCAGCAACTGCTCGACCGCGGACTGGTGATCGAAACGGAGAAGGTGCGCGACGGCCAGCGCGGCAAACCCGCGCAGTTGGTGCGGCTGAATCCGCGCGGCGCCTTCGCCGCCGGCATCGCCGTGCAGAGCGAATATCTGGAAGGCTGCATCGTCGACATGGAGGGCGGCGTCTGCGCGAGCGCGAGGCTGCCGCTGCCGACCCTGGCGCCGGATCAGGTGGGCGCGGCGGCCTCGCGCATGCTCGGGCAACTGATCGCCGAGGCCGGCATCGACACGTCCCGGTTGATCGGCGCCGGCGTTTCCATGCCCGGCGTGGCGCTGGGCGCGTACGGTTCCGGCACCCGCCCCGAACGCAACAACGATCTGCCCGACGAATTCGAGGACTGGAAGCCGCTCGATCTGCAGGCGTTCTTCGCCGGAGTGCTGGAACTGCCCTGCTGGCTGGAGAACAGCTCCAAGGCCGTGGCGCTGGCGGAAATGTATTACGGCGAGGGACAACGGCTGGGCAGTTTCGCGGTCATGCATATCGCCTACGGCTTCGGCGGCGGGTTGATCCTCGACCGCCGTCCGTTTCGTGGCGCACGCGGCCACGCCGGCGAATTCGGCGGGCTGTTTCCCTACTCCAGCATCCGCCCCTCGGGCCGCGATCTGCTCGCGTACCTGGGCGAACGCATGGCGCGGCCGCCGCGGCATGTCCGCGACGTGGTGATCGAGGACATTCCCGAACATCTGCTCCACGGGTGGGCCGAGCGGGTCTATCCCTGCATGCACGACCTGTGCAGGTTCCTCACCGTCGCGCTGGATCTGGACGGCATCGTCCTGCACGGCCTGATTCCGGAAAAGCTGCTGCACCTGCTGGCCGATCTCGTGCGCCAGCGCGTGCCGCCGACCCTGCCGCCCGAACTCGTCATGCCCCGCGTCGTGGTCTCGCCCCTGTCCGCTTCCAGCCTGAGCGTCGGCGCCGCCAGCCTGCCGCTGCACTACACCACCGCCGCCACCCCGTAGAGCGGAGCTCGCTCCGCTGCTTTTTTCCACGTTCGAATCCACGAAGCCGAGCAAGCTCGGCTCTACGTAGAGCGGA
>NZ_JBQENC010000024.1:7811-36590 GCF_052044485.1 Pseudoxanthomonas sp. 22568 | reverse complement strand
CATCGCGCATGCGGGCGAACACGCCGTGGAAATCCCCTTCCATCCGCACCGTCAGGTCGCCCTGCGAGAGTGCGGACAGCAGCGTGGACACCCGATCCAGAACCAGTGCGTTCGCGTCCAGCAATCCGTTGATGCGTTCGGACAGGGTCAGGAAGAACCCCTGCTTGCCGGCGGTGCCGATGCGTCCGCTCATGTCGCCGGACGCGGCGGCCTGCACGATGCGGGTCATTTCCTCCTCGACTTCCACCTCGGCGGTACGGTCGGACCACTCGACCACGAAGCCGAGGCGCCGGCCGGCGTCGTCCACCACCGGGTTGATGATCAAGCGCATGACCCGCCCGCCCACCCGGATCTGGGCCTGGTGGGTGCCGCGCAGTTCCGCGAGCAGGCGCGACTGGTGTTCCGGATGCTTGTGGAAGATGTCGATGCTGCTGCCAATCAGGGTGGCCACGTCGAAACGCGGCACATCGCGGCGGATCTGTTCCTCCACCTGCGACAGCATCGCCAGCAGCGGCCGGTTGGCGTAGACGATGTTGCGATCGGCGTCGGCGATCATCACGTGGGTGGTCACCCCGTCCAGCGCGGTGCGGATGCGCAGGTTCTCCTGCCCGGCCGTGCGCTCGTGATGCAGGCGCTGTTGCAGCTGGCCGCTCATCGACACCAGCGCGGTCGCCAGCGACGTCGGCGGGAAGTCCATCCGGGCGATTTCCTCCGGCACGGGTTTGTCCGCCGCCACCTCGCGCGCGAGCGTCGTCAGCCGGCGCGGCCCGTAGCCCAGCCACAGCAACTGGCGCCGCAACTGCACGGCCATGATCACCAGCAGCACGGTTTCCACCACCACGTAGGCCGCGTGCAGCAGCACGATGCCGAAGCCGCTGCCCGCCGGGAACACCGGCACCGGCCAGCCGGCCTGCTGCATGAAGAAGAACGCCACGTGATGCACGGCGATGGCCGCGGCCGCGACCACGATCGGCACCCAGTCGCGGTAGTACAGCAGCAGCGCGATCATCAGGATCACGCCGAAGTGCGCCTCGACCATGCCGCCGGACTGGTGGATCAGCACCGCCGACAGCACCATCAGCACCAGCGCCAGGGTAACCCGGCTCAGCCGCGTGCCCGGAAACAGGCGGGTCTGCAACGCGGCGACCGCGACGCTCGGCAGCGCGACCGCGAACACCGGCATCCACTGGCCATTGCGCAGCGCCAGCAGCAGCGTGGCGACACCCAAGGTGGCCACCAGCCACAGGAAGATGCGGTCGGCATCGGCCGCCAGTTCCTCCAGGTAGGCGTAGCGTTCGCGACCGACGAGGCCGCCATCGTTTCGAAGTGAATGCGGTTGGGCGGACATGCGATTCTCCTTATCTGCACGGGCAACGGGATCCGCTGACGAGCGCGCGCGGCGCGTCTTCGCGGTGGAAAGACAGGTAGCGGGTCGCCAGCGGCGCGGTCGCCGTGCCGGCGCACAGTCCATCCGGACGCATCGGGCCGGCGTAGCGCAGCCGTCCCTCGGCATCCAGGGCGATCAGGGAATGGGGCAGGTCCGCGCGGGCGACACCGGCCAGTTCGACCCAGCGGATGCCGCGCGCGCGCAGCGCGTCGCGCACTTGGCGGGTGTCTTCGCGGTCGTCGCAGGTGCACGCCACGGGCAAGTGGAAGACCACCGCGGCACCACGATGGGGGCCAAGGTCCACCTGTCCGCGCAGCGCGGTGAGCAGGGCATCGGCTTCGGAGGCCGGCGAGGCACGCACGGCGCCGGTTTCGAGCCGGGCCAGCGCGGGCACCATCGCGCCCAGCCAGAGCACGAGCAGGCCCGGCCCTATCCAGGCGGGTGCGATCCTTCGCGGTGGTGCGGCAGTGGATTCCATTGCGGGCCCTCTCCCCAGGGCGTCAATGGTTCATCTGGCATCAGTCCCAGATCCCACCTATCGACCTCGCAGCCGGAATCTTTATTACCTTCGTGGTGTCATCGCCACCACGAAACTCAACTGAACAGGCGCATCACCAGCCAGTTGATCGCGCCGCCGCCCAGCAGCAGGAACGCGAACAGGCTCAGCGCCAGCAGCAGCGGCTTGACCCCGGCCTGGCGGATGGCGCCGGCATGGGTGCGCAGGCCCAGCGCGGCCATCGCGGT
Organism: Pseudoxanthomonas sp. 22568; assembly: GCF_052044485.1. NCBI lineage: Bacteria > Pseudomonadati > Pseudomonadota > Gammaproteobacteria > Lysobacterales > Lysobacteraceae > Pseudoxanthomonas > Pseudoxanthomonas sp. 22568. The sequence continues at coordinate 34,459 of NZ_JBQENC010000024.1, read as the reverse complement.
CGCCAGCAGCACGGTATCCAGTTGCACGATCACCGCCACCCACGCGGTCGGCAGCAGGTGCAGCGAGTTGAACAGGCTGACCACGATGAACATCACCGCGAACCAGGGAATCATCAGCTTCGGCCGCGCGCCGTTGGCATCGGCGCCGGCTTCCGCGCCCAGGCGCGCGGACAGGATCAGCAGGAACGGCGCCAGCAGCATCACCCGGATCATCTTCTCGATCACCGCCACCGACGCGGCGGTTTCGCTGATCGCCTTGCCGGCGACCACGACCTGCGCGACTTCATGGATGGTCGATCCGGCGTAGACGCCATAGGCATGCGCGTCGATGCCCAGGTGCGGATACAGCGCCGGATAGAGGAACATCCCCACGGTGCCGAACACCACCACCGTGGCCACCGCGACCGCCACCTTGTGCGCCTGCGCCTTGACCACCGGCTCGGCCGCCATCACCGCGGCCGCGCCGCAGATCGCGCTGCCCGCGCCGATCAGCATCGAGGTTTCGCGATCCAGCTTGAACAGGCGCGTGCCCAGCCACACGGCCAGCAGGAACACCGAAGCCACCACGATCACGTCGATCACCAGCCCGGCCATGCCGACCTGGGCGATGTCCTGCACGGTCACCCGGAAGCCATACAGCACGATGCCCAGCCGCAGCAGGGTGCTCTTGGCGAAATCCACGCCCGGCGCGGTGCGCGCGGCGATGCGCGGGAACACGGTATTGCCGGCGACGATGCCCAGCAGGATCGCGGCGGTCAACGCGCTGATGCCCCAGCCCTGCACGGTCGGCAGGCTCGCCAGCCAAAGGCCGGCGGCCGCGAGCAGCGCGGCCAGGGCAAGGCCCAGCCACCAGCCGGACTGGCGGTGCGGCGGGACCGATACGGAAGACATGGACTGGCTGGACATCGGAAGATCCGGAAAAAAACGAGATGCGGGCGGGACAACCCGCCGACGGACGGCACCATAGTCCCGGCCATTGAATGAGTCCAATGCATATAATTCCCTCATGCATGAATATTCCTCATTCAATTAATCTGCACCTCCTGCGGGTGTTCGCCACGGTCGTCGAGCAGCAGGGCTTCTCGCGCGCGGCCGAGACGATGTTCATCACCCAGTCGGCGGTATCCAAGGCGGTGCGCGAGCTGGAACACCAGCTCGAACTGCCGCTGATCGACCGTGGCCCCGGCGGCGCCCGCGGCGTGCGCGGCATCCGCCTCACCGAGGGCGGCCAGGTGCTGTACGAACACGCGCGCGGCATCTTCGCGATGGAGCGCATCGCGCTGGAGGACGTCCGCGAGCGGGTCGGCCTGCGCAAGGGCGAACTGCGCATCGGCGCCAGCACCACGGTGGCCGGCTACTGGCTGCCGGTGCACGTGGCCGCCTACGCGCGCCGGCATCCGGACATCCGCACCCGGGTGATGGTCGCCAACACCGCCCAGATCGCCCAGGCCATCATCGACTGCACGGTGGATGCCGCCTTCGTCGAAGGTCCGGTCGACGACCCGCGCATCGATCGGCGTGTCTGGCGCGAGGAGGCGCTGGTGGTGATCGCGCCCGACGATTTGGCCGGCAGCGGCAGCCGGCTCGCGACCGCCGCCAGCCTGAGCGAACAGACCTGGCTGCTGCGCGAGGAAGGCTCCGGTACCCGGCGCGTGGCCGAACGATTGCTGCACGCGCACGGCATCACCCCGAAGCACCAGGTGGAGATTGGCAGCAACGAGGCCATCGCCCGCGCGGTGGCGGCGGGCGCCGGAGTCGCCATCCTGCCCTCGGTGGTGGTGGAGGATCTGATTGCGATGCGCCGCGTCCGCACGCTGTCACTGGACGGCCAGGCCGCGCTGAGCCGCCGGCTGTACCGGCTGGAACTGCTCAACCGGCGTCGCTCGCCGGCGCTGGAAGCGTTCCTGGAGCGGTTGCCGGGCGCGTAGGGCAAACACGGCATCGTCCGGCCGCGGTTCGCTGCGATTCCATTCTCCCACGCAGGAATGTCGCCGAAACCTGGCTTTCGGAAATGTCTTATTGGCTTCTTGTCCTTTGTTCGCGAAAAGAAGACGACTGAATCGTCCAGTCAAATCGAGTCAAGGAGAAGTACCCATGCGTGAACTACAGGCAAGCGAAGTTGCAGCGGTAAGCGGTGGTGAACTGAGTTGCTCGGTGGGCTTTCCTTCCGGTGTGTCATGCGAAGGAACGCTCAGCGATTGGCGCAGCGCGGCGCGAGGAGCATGGAACCTCCTCGCGGCCAGCCCCTTCACCTTCCCGGGCGTCGTTATGCGCCTCCACTTCTATCGGTTGTCCCAGAAATAAAAACGGGTTCCCGGGGTGCGAAAGCGCCCCGGACTTTCTCCCCCGATGAACAAGAAATCGCTTGCGCTGGGTGAAATCGGCGTCGCCATGCTGGCCACGCTGCTGGCCGGCGGCCTGTCCGAGCTGGGAGCACGGTTCGAAATCCGTGGTGCGGACGCGATTCAACAGATTGCCCTGTTTCTGGTACTGATGAAGTGCTATCCCGAGCGCTTGGCGAACCAATCGGGAATCACACCGCTGCTCTTCTGCGTTTTCACCGGGGTCCTGTTGGGCGCCGTCTGGATCCTCGCCGTCGGTTTGCCCAACCTTGGCAACACGAAATTCCCGGCCGCGACGGATTTTTCGGCTGTGGACATTGCCCTGGGCGTCCTTACCGCCGGGGTCGCTGCTCCCCTGTTCGAGGAGAAGGTGGTCCGTCAGTTGATGCTCGACGGCCTGTCGCGTCTCGTGGGTCCGTTCGCATCAGCACTCGTGACCTCCATCGGCTTTGGGCTCTTCCATGCGAATTCCATGCTGTGGGCTTGTTTCGCCTCGCTTCTGCTTTGCTTCTGCGCGCTCCGGCTGAACATGACAAGCGTTCAACGAGCCATCGCCCATGGAATTTGCAACATTCTGATTCTTCTGTGGTATTTGACCGGCGGCTTGGGACTGTCCGGCTGATTGGCGCTGGAAACGTTCCTGGAGCGGTTGCCGGGCGAGTGAAGCCTGTTCTCTGTTGAAACCCGCTCTTCATCGCGCCTGCACGTCGGCATGCTGCAATCCATCGGCAGCTTCCACGGGCAAACGCGATGAATATTCCCCGCAAGCGCACCTATCCGCTGGACGACATCCGCCGTTTCCTCGAACCCGGTCCGGTGGTGCTGGTGAGCTCGGCCCACGGCGGCCAGCGCAACATCATGACGATGGGCTGGCACATGATGATGGGCTTCGATCCGGCGCTGTTCGCCTGTTATCTCTGGCGCGGCAACCATACCTACGGATTGGTCCGGCGCAGCCGCGAATGCGTGATCAACCTGCCTGGCTCGCATCTGCTGGACGCGGTGGTCGGCATCGGCAACTGCAGCGGCGCGCAGGTGGACAAGTTCGAACGCTTCGGGCTCACCGCCGGCCGCGCGCGCCAGGTCGGCGCCCCGCTGATCCGCGAGTGCCATGCGAACTTCGAGTGCCGGCTGTACGAGCAGCGCCAGACCGACGCCTATCACCTGCTTCATCTGGGAAGTGGTTGCGGCGCATGTCGCCATTTCCCCGCGCCTGCCCGAGACCGTGCACTACCGCGGCAACGGCGAGTTCATGATCTCCGGGCGCACGATCAGCCGCCGACGGGCCTTCCGTCCGGAAAACTTGTGAACCCCGCTCGCGGGGAGAGCTGGATGGGGCGAGAGGTCTCCGTCCTGCTTCGTCGCTGAAAGCAGCCCCCATCCCAACCTTCCCCCGCAGGCGGGGGAAGGGGCGGTTTCCAGGTTCGGGAGGATCTTTGGCTTGCGGTCGCGGCGCGCCACGCGCGGATTCATTCCAGCGGTTATGGATTGCAAAACAACGCACGGACACGGCCCCCTCCCCCGCCCGCGGGGGAGGGCTGGGGCGGGGCGAAACGACCGGACTGCCGGACGACGCACGAATACCCCCTCCATGCCCGAATTTGATCGCAAGGCGCGGAGTGTGGGCTAGGCTGGTGGGAACCAAGATGGCGTCGTCCCCCACGACGAGCCTTCCCCCAATGAACGCATCCTCCCCTTCCCGCCCGCGTACCGCCGCCACCGCCATCCAGGACGACCCTCGCTGGGCCGCGCTGCGGGCGCGGGATCCGGCCGCCGATGGCCGCTTCGTCTACGCGGTGAAGACCACCGGCGTCTGGTGCCATCCCAGCAGCCCGTCGCGCCTGCCGCGGCCGGAGAACGTGGTGTTCTTCGATACTCCCGAAGCGGCCGAGGCCGCCGGCTACCGTGCCAACCGCCGCGCCGCCGCGGATCGCGCGGCGCTGGCCCGCCAGCACGCGGAACGGGTGGCGCATGCCTGCCGGCAATTGGAGAACACCGACGAGCCGCCCTCGCTGGCGCAATTGGCCGAAACCGCGGGGATGAGTCCCTACCACTTCCATCGCGTGTTCAAGGCCATCACCGGGGTGACCCCGAAGGCCTATGCGCAGGCGCAGCGCGCGCGCCGCATGCGCGAGGGGCTGGAAGGCGATGCCACCATCACCGATGCGATCTTCGATGCCGGCTTCGGTTCCAACAGCCGCTTCTACGAAACCTCCAACCAGCGCCTGGGCATGCGCCCGAAGGACTGGCGCGCCGGCGGCGCCAATACCGACATCCGCTTCGCCATCGGCCAGTGCTCGTTGGGCGCGATCCTGGTCGCGCGCAGCGAGCGCGGGGTCTGCGCGATCCTGCTGGGCGAGGATCCGGAAGCGCTGGTGCGGGATCTGCAGGATCAGTTCCCGCGCGCGCACCTGATCGGCGGCGACGCGGGCTTCGAGGATTGGGTGGCGCGGGTGGTCGGCTTCGTCGAGGCGCCCGGCATCGGCCTGGACCTGCCGCTGGACGTGCGCGGCACCGCCTTCCAGGAGCGCGTATGGCAGGCATTGCGGCAGATTCCGCCCGGCAGTACCGCCAGCTACGCCGAGATCGCCCAGCGCATCGGCATGCCGCGGGCGGTGCGCGCGGTGGCGCAGGCCTGCGGCGCCAACCATCTGGCGGTGGCCATTCCCTGCCACCGCGTGGTCCGCAGCGACGGTGCGCTGTCGGGCTACCGCTGGGGCGTGGATCGCAAGCGCGAACTGCTGCGGCGCGAAGGCGCGGCGTGACCGGATACCGGTGCGTCGCCGGCGCGGCGTGCTACGTTCCCCGCCTCTCCATGACGACGTTGGGACGGGCATGCGCAAGACGTGGAAGCGCGCCGCAGGCGCGATGTGTCTCTGGCTGATGGCGGCGCCGCTGCTGGCGGACAATCCGGGCGAACGCGCCTACGCCGACGTCGACCCGTTCATCGGCACCGGCGGCGAGGGCCATACCTACCCCGGCGCCACCGTTCCGTTCGGGATGGTCCAGCTCAGTCCCGACACCCGCATCCAGCCACGCAAGGACGCCTACGGCTGGGCCGCCGGTTATCGCCACGACGATCGCACCATCGTCGGCTTCTCGCACACCCACTTCTCCGGCACCGGCCATTCGGACCTCGGCGACGTCCTGCTGATGCCGATCAGCGGCGAGGTGAAGCTGGAGCGCGGCAATCCCGACCAGCCCGGCAGCGGCTACACCTCGCGCTTCCGCCACGACGACGAAACCGCGCAGCCCGGCTACTACGCGGTCACCCTCGACGACTACGGCGTGCGCGCCGAGCTCACCGCCACCGCGCGGGTCGGCGTGCACCGCTACAGCTTTCCGCGCGGCAAGCCCGCGCACGTGCTGATCGACCTGCGCACCAGCCTGTACGACTATCCGGGCAAGGTGCTGTGGTCGCGATTGCGCCTGCGCCCGGACGGCACCGTCACCGGCTTCCGCGAGACCCGCGGCTGGGCGCCGGGGCGGCAACTGTATTTCGCGCTGCGCTTCTCGCGGCCCATCCAGGGCAGGCAACTGCACGACACCGAGCAGGACATCGCCTACAAGGGCTTCCCGCCGCCGGGCGAGAAGGATCCGCGCCAGCGCGCGCAAATCGAGGGCCGGCAGATCGTGGCGGCGTTCGATTTCGCCGATGCGCGGGAACCGTTGCTGGTCAAGGTCGCGATCTCCCCGGTCAGCGAGGACAACGCCATCGCCAATCTCGACGCCGAAGTGCCGGGCTGGAATTTCGAAGGCGTGCGCGCCGACGCGCGCCGGCAGTGGACGCAGGCGCTGGGTGCGATCGACGTGGACGCGCCGGAACCGCAGCGGCGCAGCTTCTACACCGCGCTGTACCACACGCTGCTGGGACCGACCCTGTTCATGGACAGCGACGGAAGCTACCGCGGACCGGACAATGCGGTGCACCAGGCCAAGGGCTTCACCCACTACTCGACCTTCTCGCTGTGGGATACCTACCGCGCGCTGCATCCGTTGCTGACCCTGGTGCAGCCGGAACAGCGCAACAACGACTTCGTGCAGTCGCTGTTGGCCGCGCGCCGGCACAGTCCCTACGGCGTGCTGCCGGTGTGGGCGTTCCATGGCCAGGAGACGTGGTGCATGATCGGCTACCACGCCGTGCCGGTGATCGCCGATGCCTACATGAAGGGCATCCGCGGCTACGACGCCAACGAGGCGCTGGAGGCGATGGTCGCCAGCGCCAACTACGGGCCGTACGACGGCATCGCGCAGTATCGCGAACTCGGCTACGTGCCGATCGACGAGGAAGGCGAGGCCGCCTCCAAGACCCTTGAGTACGCGTTCGACGACTGGACCATCGCGCAGGTGGCCGAGGCGATGGGGCGCAAGGACGTCGCGGCCGACTTCAGCCGCCGTGCGGCCAACTGGAAGCATGCCTTCGATCCCGCCACCGGGTTCATGCGCGCGCGCAAGCGCGATGGCACGTTCCGCGAACCCTTCGATCCGTCCGCCAGCGGATACGGCACCGACTACACCGAAGGCAATGCGTGGCAGTACTCCTGGTACGTGCCGCAGGACGTGGCCGGGCTGGCGCGGGCGTACGGCGGCGAGGACAAGCTGCTGGCGCGGCTGGACCAGGTATTCGAGGCCAAGGTGGATCCGAAGATCTTCGCCCACATGGAAGACATCACCGGGTTGATCGGCTGGTACGCGCATGGCAACGAACCCAGCCATCACGTCGCCTACCTGTACGCGCACGCCGGCCAGCCCTGGCGCACCCAGGCGCGGCTGGGCGCGATCATGGCCAGCCAGTACGCACCGCGTCCGGACGGCCTGGCCGGCAACGACGATCTGGGCCAGATGTCGGCGTGGTACGTGTTCACCGCGCTGGGTTTCTATCCGGTCGCGCCGGCCAGCAACCAGTACGTCATCGGGCGGCCGTTCCTGCCGCGCGCCAGCCTCAACCTGCCCAACGGCAAGCGCTTCACGGTGATCGCCGAGGGCCTGGACGCAGCGCATCCCTACATCGGCGGCGCGACCCTCAACGGCAAGCCGCTGGACCGCGCCTATCTGGAGCACGCCGAAATCCTGGCCGGCGGCGAGTTGCGCTTCACGATGCAGGCCGAGCCGAACCGCGCATGGGGACGCGGCGCGCGTCCCTATTCGATGAGCCGCTGAAGGAAGCATCTGGAACGCGCAGGGGATGCGAAGGGGACGCGATATGCATCCCCTTCCCCGCCGGCGCGGAAACCCGCGCCCATGTCCACGGAATCAGAACCCGCGTGAAAAACCAACCATCACGGTGGCGCCGCCATCCGTGTCGCGTTCGACCAGCGGGCTGTCGCGCAGCGCCGACGGCAACCGGCGGTACTCGGCGCTGGCGATGAACAGCCATTTTTCCGCGAACGGACGCATCAGAATCAGGCTCGCGGTGGGCACGGTGGCGCTGCCGGGACGGTAGCGCACCACGCCGCGGGCGATTTCCTCGTCGAGGGTGCCGTAGTAGTAGTCGGCCAGATCCGAGGACAGCCAGCGCACGCCCACGCCGGGCGTGAGCTGCCAGCCGCCGGCCCTGAACGGGTAGCGGTAAGTGATCGAGGCCTGCTGGCCCTCGCTGGTGCTGGTCACGTCGGCGCGCGCATCCAGTTCCAGTTCGCCGGCCGCGCCGCGCCAACGCGCGCTCATGCCCACGTCCGCGGCATCGTCGCGGTCCTCCAGCAGGCGGCGGTCGATACCGCGCTCGGCCAGTTCCGGAACGCCGAAGTCATCGGCGTCCACGCCGTCCAGGCGCCCGGCGACATAGCCGTCCAATACGAAGCCTCCGCGCGAGAACAGGTGCACGCCAGCCTGCGCGCCACGCCAGAAGAAGCGCTCGCCTTCGTACGACACGTTGGGGAACACCAGCGTCCGGTCGTCCTCGCCGGCGTAGATGCCTTCGCGGCTGGCGACCGCCAGACCGATGCGCCAACGCGACGCCGAGGCCTGTCCGGCTTCGCGATTGGATTCGGACACGACCTGCGCGGACACCGGCGCGGCGGCGCAGACAAGCAGACCCAGGCAGACCAGGGGGCGGACGGACGACATGAAGACTCCTGCGGGGAAGGCGTGGGGGCACGCGGGAGGCGCACGATAGGCACACCCGTTTTAATCGGGCTTTAAGGCGAACGCTGCTCATCCGTCCGGCCTTTCACGAAACGGTCATGCCAGCCGGATCGACAATCGGCGCAAACCCGACGGAGTTCCCTCATGGAATACCTCCGCAGTCCGTACGGCCCCGCCAGCCTGGAGCGCGCGAGCCAGCAGGTCGCCGCCTGCCTCGCCTTCGACGAGCCGCCCGACATTCCCGAGGATTTCGAAGCCTTCAGCCGCGAGGATTTCCAGCGGCGGATACGCCTGCATCCGGATCTGGACTGGCACGACGCATGTCGCGCCTACGCGCTTGGACTGGCCACGCATGCCAGTCACGCCGGACGCACCGATTCGGCGGCAGACGACGATCTGGAAACGCAGTGGGACCGCCTGCCCAGCCCGCCCGCCGCGGCGTGGCCGGTGGCGCGCATGCTGATCCACGAAACCTGGCGCTGGCTATCGCGATAGAAGGCGCGCCGGAGACGTTCCTTCTCTTCCGGCCTTTTTCTAGCCGCCCCTCGCTGACACGTTCAGACCGGCGGCGGTGGCTGGCGCGTCTCCGGCCGGGAACGCGGGCGCGCGGTGGCGGGAACACGGCAGGCCTGGAGCCGTCCCCCCATGCGTTCCCACACCGCGGCCACGATCGTCATCACGGTCTCGCGATCCAGGCGATCGCAGGGTGGCAACTGGCGTTCGTAGGCGCCTTCGATGCGATCGGCCAATGCATCGAGCGGTTCGCGATGCCACTGTAGATAAAGATCGTAGGCGAAACGGAACGTCGGCTCGAAACGCCTGAACGCCCGATCGCGGTGGCCGGCCATCGGGCCGCAATGCTGCCACCGCTGCAGCTCGGCCTCGACGTCGATGACTTCGCACTTGCTTTCCGGGGTGAGTCCCTGCAACAGCATCCTTCTGCCTCCTTTCTCCGGCGGACACCCCCAATATCCGCGTCCAACATGACAGCATCAGCAGAAACAACGCATTCGACGCCGAAAAAACGGACGTCGGCGAGACCGTTCGTCGGAAATGCGCGCGCCTTGCGTGACGCTGTTCGCGGATGAGCCGGGTACGCGTATCGTGGCGTCGGACGTCACATGTTCATTGATGGCTTTCCATCACCGACAGCCGACATCGACAGGAGTCTCCCGTGCTGAAGAAAGTGGCGTTCACCATGTATCCCGTCCGCGACGTGCCGCGTGCCCGCGACTTCTACGAGAACGCGCTGGGCCTGCGCACCGGCTCGGTCGGCAATCACGGCGACAAGTATTGGGTGGAATACGATCTGCCGGGCGGCGGTTGCCTGGCGCTGACCAACTTCATCGAGGACCAGCCCAGCGCGACAGCGGGCGGCACGATAGCGTTCGAGGTGGAGGATCTGGACGACCTGATGCGGAAGCTGAAGGATCGTGGCGTGCCGTTCCGCAGCGACGTCATCCACAGCCCGGTCTGCCGGATGGCGGTGTGCGAGGACAGCGAGGGCAATTCGATCCTGCTGCACCAGCTCGAGCCCAGGGCGTGAACCGGCGCGGGATTCAGTACTTGAGGTTCAGCTCGGTGACATGCGCGCGGTTGGCCTCGTACAGATCCTGGAATTCCTCTTCGGTCAGGTCATCGGAGGCATAGATCGAAACCGGCTCCCAGTCGTGGTCGGTCGGCAGCGGCGTGCGCGGTCCGGCCTTGCGCGACAGCACCAGGCCACGGCGCTCCACCAGCTCGGGCAGATCGTCCCAGCGCTCGCGCTCGAAGTCGTTGGTACCGTAGAGCAGGATCACATCGTTCATCGCTTCGCCGTCCATCGACCGGTTGGAATCCCCAAGTCTAGGAAGCCGGGCAATCATTGCAACAACCCGCGCGCAAAGCAGCGTGCCAGCGATGGCACGTTTTCGATGTCACGCCGGTCGCCGCCGCGCCGTCATCGCCTGCACGGCACTGCCCGCCAGCATCGCGGCGATGAAGATCAATGCGCTGTCCGCGCCCGCGGCCGCGCCGACGAGCGCGGGACCGGGACAGTAGCCGGCCAATCCCCAGCCGATGCCGAACAGCAACGCACCGATCACCAGCGGACGGTCGATTGCGCGCGACAGCGGCAGGCGGAAACGATCCGCCAGCAACGGACGCCGGCGACGCAGCACCAGCCGGAACGCCACCAGCGCCGTGACGACCGCGCCCGCCAGCACGAACGCCAGGCGCGGATCGAAGTCGCCGGCCACATCGAGGAAGCCGAGCACGACGTTCGGGTCGGTCATGCGCGAAAGCGCCAGTCCGGCGCCGAACAACGCACCGGCCAGCAACGCGGCGAACCAGCGTTTCATGCCACGCCACCCGCCAGGTGCCGGGTCACGACCACGGTGAGCACGGCGGCGGTCATGAATACCAGCACCGCCACCAGCGAACGCAGTGACAGCCGCGCCAACCCGCACACGCCGTGCCCGCTGGTGCAACCATTGCCAAGCCGGGTGCCGAAGCCCACCAGCAGGCCGGCCAGCACCAGCACCGGCGTCGTGGCCGGCGAGGCGGAGACCTGTCCGGTCAGTTTCATCACCAGCACGCCGGCGCCGGCCAGCCCGAGCAGGAAGGCGATCCGCCAGCCCCGTTCCCCCGCGCCCTGCCCCGCCAGACCGTTGACGATGCCGCTGATGCCGGCGATGCGTCCGTTGAAGAACAGCAACGCCGCGGCGGCGAGACCGATCAATACGCCGCCCAGCAATGCCTCGGACATGCCACTCACGAAGGGCGGCCCAGCTGATTGAGCGGCAGGCGCAGATAGGCGATGCCGTTGGCATCGGTCTCCGGCAGGCGACCGCCGCGGATGTTCACCTGCAAGGCCGGCAGGATCAGGCGCGGTACCGGCAGGCTGGCGTCGCGTGTTTCGCGCAGGGCGACGAACTCGTCTTCGCCGCGCCGGTTGCCGACGTGGATGTTGCCTTCGCGCTGCGCCGCCACGCTGCTTTCCGCGCGCGGTTCGCGCCCGGCGGGATAGTCGTGGCACAGGAACACGCGCGTTTCCGGCGGCAGCGCGAGCAGTTTCTGGATCGAGGCGTACAGCTTGCGGGCGTCCCCGCCCGGGAAGTCGACCCGCGCGGTGCCGGTTTCCGGCGCGAACATCGTGTCGCCGATGAAGACGGCATCGCCGATGAGGTAGCTGAGGCTGTCGTCGGTATGTCCGGGCGTGGCGATGACGCGCACGTCCAGTCCACCGGCATCCAGGCGGTCGCCGTCCTGGAGCAGGCGGTCGAACTGGCCGCCATCGGCGACGAAGTCGTCGCCCAGCCCGAACAGCGCCTTGAAGCGGGCCTGCACCTGCACGATGCCGCGGCCGATCGCCAGCGGCGCACCCAGCGCATCGCGCAGGTAGCCGCCCGCGCTGAGGTGGTCGGCATGCGCATGGGTCTCCAGGATCCACTCGACCTTCAGGCGATGCTGGTGGATGTACCCGAGCACCGCGTCGGCGGAGGTGGTGGAGGTGCGCGCGCTCGCCGCGTCGTAGTCCAGCACCGGATCGATGACGACGGCCGCGCCGCCATCGGCGCCCGCGGACACGACGTAGCTGAAGGTGTTGGTGTCGGCGTGGAAGAAGCTCTCGACGCGTGGATGGATGGCGGTGGCGGCCATGTCCCGCTCCTTGCAATATTATTCAAGTATTTGCTAAATTAGCATCGCCTTAAATACGGTGCAAGCCGATGCCTTCCTCTCATGACATGCAACGGATGGGCCGGCACGCGGAGGACGCGGCCGGCCTGCTGAAGGCGTTGGCGCACCCCGCCCGCCTGCTGGTGATGTGCCGAATCATGGAGAACGAGGCGAGCGTGTCGGATCTGCAGGGCCTGACCGGGCTGTCGATGTCGGCGCTGTCCCAGCACCTGGCGGTGCTGCGCGAGGCGGGACTGGTCGGCAACCGGCGGGTGGCCCAATCAATTCTCTACTCGCCTTTGCCGGGGCCCGCGTTCGGCGTCATGCAGGCGCTGTACGACGCCTATTGCGCTCCGGCCGCCCGCTCGCCGCGCGCGCGCCGCGCCCGCTGATCACAGCCAGCGCCGGACCCGCCGGCGATAGGCCGGGTAGGCGTCGGGAAACCGCTCGGCGAGCATCCGTTCCTCTGGAAGAATCTGGAACCGGGTAATCCAGGCGAGATAGAGCCCCACGCCGGCCAGCGCGAACGGCTGGGCGAGCACGCTGGCCCAGGCCAGCAACAACAACGCATGGCCCAGGTACATCGGATTGCGGCTGAAGCGATACGGTCCGGCGACCACCAGGCGGCTTGTCGCCTGTGGACGCATCGGGTTGACCGTGGTGCCGGCGCGGCCGAACCACCACTTCGGCACCAGGTTCAGCGCCAGTCCCGCCGTGCCCAGCGCGGCCGCCAACCATCCCGTGCCAGGCCAACGCAGCGAGGCGGGCGACAAGTTCGCCAGGCACCACATCAACGCGGCGGCAAGCAACAGGACGATGGGAGGCGGGACGCGGGTTTCCAGTACGTGGAGCATGCGGGTTCCGGGAAGGCGGGCGGCACCCGGTCGGGGCCGCCCTTCCCTATACCAGCATTTCCAGCAATGCGCAGATCGCCTGTCGCTTGCGTACCGGCATCCGGCGCAGCAGCACCAGCACCCGGGCCTCCACTTCGTCCAGCACCTGGCCGGACGCCGCCGGCACCTCGAACACCGGGTGGTTGCCCGCCTCCCCACGCCCGGTCGCCAACCACTCGAACGGTACGTGGGTTGCCACGGCGATCAGGGTCAGGTGCTCGAGGCTGGGATGGGTGCCCCCCTCGCGCTCCCATTGTGTGACGGCGCTCCGCTTTACGCCCGCACGCTGCGCGAGCTCCGCCTGCGACAGGTTTGCCAGCACACGCGCACGTCGGATGCGCAATGCCATCGGAATCATCAGGAACTCCTTTCCCGCATGGGACCAAAAGTCAGTGCTGCTGCCCCACAAGTGACACTGCCCAAAACTTGACCGGTTCCGCTTGCCTCCCCTCTCGCAGCAACGTGCAACGGCGCGAAATGCAGTGACTGGCAAGTGGCGCTTACTGCAACGGCGTTCCTCCCGCGTTGCCAACGCGACGATCACGCATTAGTAACGACGCCGGGGAATGTAACGACAGCGCGCCCATCTATCAACGACCCACGTCGCGTTGTCAGCACGCCGGATCGATCGCCGCAGGCGTAATCCGGAATCCAACAAAAAGAAAACGCTTACAGACGGATTTGGACATCGACTACGGGGGGTAGTTTGATGGATACGAAAGGGTTTGCGCGGCGCTTTGCCCGCCGCATCGCCATGGCCGCCCTGCTGGCCGTCACGGCCATCGCGTTCGTGCCCGCGCCGTTGAAGGCGCAGACCGGGTGCACCACCGGCGCCTGCATTTCCGCCGGACCGCGACTGGTATCGGTGGACAGCACGCAGGGGCCCGTACTCAACCTGCTGCTGCAGACGCTGTTGCCGGGAACCACCGTCAATCTGTCGGTGCTGGACTGGAACGCGCTTGCCGGCGCCGACATCAACCTCAATGCGCTGATCACACAGCTCGGGCTGAACCTGGGCATCAGCGACACCAGCCAGGTGCTCAACACCAACATCACCCTGGCCCAGTTGCAGTTGGCGATGGTGCAGGTCCTGCAGGCCGACGGACAGACGGCCGCCGCCAACGCGCTCAACCTGCTCCCGCTCAACGTCGCCGGCCTGACCGGACAGATCCGCCTCGCCGATCTGCTGCAGATCAGCCTGCCGCAAGGTTCGCTGGCCGACATCGATCTGGACCTGCTGGACCTGATCACCGGTTCGGCGCAGCTCTACAACTACAACAACGTGCTGACCACGCCCACGCCGATCACGGTCAACACTGCGGCGCTGGGCCTGACCGGCGTGGCCAACCTGCAACTGTGGCTGCAGGTGGTGGAACCACCGGTGATCGTCTGCGGCCCGCAGGGCACCTCGTTCCACAGCAGCGCCATCCGCATCAAGATGAATGTCGATGTGCTGCAGGGCTTCGATACCCAGGCGATCATCAACGTGCTCAACGCGGCCGGCCTGGGGCTGACCAACCTCACCCTGACCGCCGACGTACTCAAGCTCCAGCTGTATGCCGACGTGGCGCGTGCCGAAGGCACCATCACCGCCATCGATTACGTCGCCGGCGCGGTGAGCTTCCAGGCACGGCCGGGGCTGGTGAATTTCTACATCGGCACCATCGCCGACAGCATCTTCTTCAACCGCACCCGGGTGGTGACCAACGCCGATGTCTCGCCGGTGGTCATCAACAACCTCCAGCTCGGGTTCCGGCTCAATCTCCTCGGCGTCGGCCTGATCGACGTGCAGGTGCCGCTGACCGTGACCGGCCGCGCCGCCGCGACCGGTTCGCCGGAGCTGCGCAACTTCACCGTCAACGCGCCGTACCCGCAGACACGCACCGCCAGCAGCGGCACGGTCAGTGCCGGCACCCTGATCGTGGATCTGCTCAACAACCTGGACATCGAAGTCAGCCGCGGAACCCCCACCGTCACCTTGATACCGCCATTCCCGCTGCCGCCGGTGGTGATCGCCCTGCCGCCGGCGCTGGTTCCGATCCTGGACACCATCGTCGACACCGTCGAAGCGACCTTGCAGGGCGCGGTCGTCCCGATCCTGCAGCCGGTGCTGACCACGCTGCTCGGCGGGCTGGTCGACAACCTGCTGGCGCTGCTCGGCATCCGAGTCGGCAACGCGGTCTTCACCGTCGAAGGCGTGACACGGTCCTGCGTCGCCACCCTGGCGCTGGCGAAGATCCTCGCGCCGACCACCGATCCGGGCCGCTTCAACCTCAGCATCTCCCAGGCCGGCACCTCCGTGGCGACCGCCGGCGATGTCGGCAACAACGGCGCCACCACGCCCGCCCTGACCACACCCGGCCTGAGCTACGACCTGGCCGAAACCGCCGGCACCGGCACCCTGCTGAGCAGCTACACCACCACCTGGGCGTGCACGGATCAGGACGGCACGGCGATCAGTTCCGGCAGCGGCACCAGCTTCAGCCTGACCGCACCGGCCGCCGGTACCGATCCGGTCAGCATTACCTGCCGGATCACCAACACCCGCGCGCTGCGCGCCGACGTGTCGGTCAGCAAGACCGACAACCAGGGCAGCTACACGCCCGGCGGCAGCGCCAGCTACGTGATCACCGTGAGCAATGCCGGACCCGACGCGGTCAGCGGCGTGGTGGTCAACGACACCCTGCCCGACGGCGCCCGACTATCCGCGCCATGGACATGCACGGCCACCGGCGCGGGCAGCAGTTGTCCGGCCAGTGGCGGTGCGCAGGGGGATGCGGCCATCACCCTCAGCGTGAGCCTGGACGCGACGGGCACCGCGACGATCACCGTCCCGGTCACCTTCAGCGCCGACCCCACGGCGTACTGACCGCCGCGCCCCGATGCCATCGGCATCGCATCACCGAATCCACCCGCAAGACCCGCTTGCCCGCGCACCCGACGCCGCAAGCCACCGCGAGGAACGCCGTATGGACAGCCGAGCGCCAACCCCCTCCAAGACCCGGATTCCGCCGCGTGCCGGATTCAGGCACGCGGCCGCAGGCGCGGTGGCATTGCTGGGCGGGTTGCTGGCCGCCGGCAGCGCGTTCGCGCAGACCTATCCGGCGAACCTCAGCAATACCGCCACCGTGACCCTGCCGCCGACGGTGACCGACCCGCAGGCAGGCAACAACAGCGGCACCGATACCAACACCCTGGCAGCCGAAGCCGCGCTGGGCGTCGACAAGATCCTGCTGACCGCTTCGCCGGTGGTCACCGGCGGCACCGTCACCTATCGCATCACCATCACCAACGCCGGTCCGTCGGCCGCCCTCGGCGCCAGCCTGGCCGACACCGTTCCCGCCGAACTGACCAACGTCAGCTGGACCTGCACCGCCAGCGCCGGATCCACCTGCAGCGCCGGCAGCGGCACCGGCAACGTCGCGCTCATCCTGGATGTCGCGGCCGCGGGCACCGTCACCGTCGACGTCACCGGCACCGCGCCGCTGACCACGCCGTCCACCATCGGTGCGAACACCGCCACCGTCACCCCGCCGGCCGGCACCACCGATCCCGATCCCGCCGACAACACCGACACCACCCCGCCGGTCCCGGTCGCGGCACGCCCGATCGTGGCCGTGGCCGACAGCGCCGGCCCCATAAATGGCATCGTCGGCCAGGCCAACGTGGTCAACGTGCTGGCCAACGAC
This sequence comes from Pseudoxanthomonas sp. 22568, assembly GCF_052044485.1. Taxonomy (NCBI): domain Bacteria; kingdom Pseudomonadati; phylum Pseudomonadota; class Gammaproteobacteria; order Lysobacterales; family Lysobacteraceae; genus Pseudoxanthomonas; species Pseudoxanthomonas sp. 22568. Next base: position 17,794 of record NZ_JBQENC010000024.1, on the reverse strand, counting down.
ACCCTCGGCGGCGCGGCGGTGATTCCCGCGCAGATCACTTTCACGCCGGTCAGCACCGCGCAGCTGATCGTCAACGCGGACGGCTCGGTGGATGTGCCTGCGGGCACTGCGAACGGCACCTACACCACCACCTACCAGATCTGCGAGACCGCCAATCCCGGCAATTGCGACAGCGCCACCATCACGGTAACGGTCAACGCCACGGCGACCATCAACGCCGTCGACGACGCGCTGCCGGCGCAGGCGGCCGGCAGCATCGCGCTGACCGCGAACGTGCTGGACAACGACACCCTCGCCGGTGCACCGGTGGTTGCGGCGCTGGTCACCCTGACCTCCACGCCCAGCGGCCCGCTGACGATCGCCGGCGACGGCACGGTCACGCTGGATCCCGCTGCGGCGCCGGGCACCTATTCGGCGACCTACCAGATCTGCGAAACCGCGGTGCCCGCCAACTGCGACACCGCGACCGCCACGGTGCGGGTGGTCGCGGCGATCGATGCCGTCGACGATGCGGCCGGTCCGGTCAACGGCGCCACCGGCGCCACCTCGCTGATCAACGTACTGGCCAACGACAGTGCCGGCGGCAGCAGCCCGGCCTCGCTGGCCACGGTAAGCCTGGCCGGTGTCAGCACCGCGGCGATCGTGTTCAACGCAGACGGCAGCGTCACGGTCCCCGCCGGCACGGCCGCCGGCACCCACGCCACCACCTACACGATCTGCTACCTGGATCCGCCGACCGTATGCGACAGCGCCAGCGTGCAGATCAGCGTGATCGCGCCCGGCGCGCTGGTCGCCAACGACGACGCCTACAGCGGCATCAACGGCACCAGCGGCAATCCCGCTGTCGGCAACGTGCTCGACAACGACACCCTCGACGGAACTCCGGTGGCACCGGGCGACATCGTGCTCACGCCGACGAACGCGGGGCCGGTCACCATCGCCGCCGATGGCACGATAAGCGTCGCGCCGAACACGCCGGCCGGCACCTACACGCCGAGCTATCAAATCTGCGAAGCCGCACTGCCGGACAACTGCGACACCGCCACGGTCAGCGTGACGGTCTCCACCATCGACGCGGTCACCGATGCACTGGGCCCGGCACCGGCCGGCAACCCGGCGGGCAACGTGCTGGACAACGACTTCGTCGACGGCGCGCCTGCCACACCCGGCGCCGTCACCCTGACCCAGACCAGCGGCGGCCCGGCCCTGACCATCGCGCCCGACGGCAGCGTCACCATCGCCCCGGGCACGCCGGCCGGTCCGCTCAGCGGCGGCTACCAAATCTGCCAGGTCGCCAATCCATCCATCTGCGACAGCGTCACCATTACCGTCACCGTCGCCGCGGGCACCCTGATTGCCGTCGACGACACGCTCGGTCCGGTCAATGGCGCCTCCGGCGGCGTGGCGGCCGGCAACGTGCGCGACAACGACACCCTCAACGGCGCGCCGGTCACGCCCGCCGAGGTGACGGTGGCGCCGAACAACGTGGCGCCGATCACCATCGATACCGACGGCACCGTGTCGGTGGCCCCCGGGACCGCGGCCGGCAGCTATTCGGCCAGCTACGACCTGTGCGAAGTGGTCAATCCCGCCAACTGCGACACCGCCACGGTGACCGTCGCGGTCAGCACGCTCGATGCGGTCGACGACGCCCTGGGCCCGGTCAACGGCGGCATCGGCGGCATCGCCGGCAATGTCCTGACCAACGATCGCCTCGACGGCGCGCCCTTCGCCACCACCGCGGTGACGCTCACGCCGACCAACACGCCGCAACTGACGATTGGCGCGGATGGCAACGTGACCGTCACCGCCGGCACCGCCGCCGGAACCTACTCCGCCAGCTACCAGATCTGCCAGGTTTCCAATCCGTCCATCTGCGACACCGCCACCATCGAGGTCACGGTGATCGCCGACGCGGCGCTGAACGCGGTGGACGACAGTTTCGGGCCGATCGATGGCGTCGCCGGCAGCACCAACGCAGGCAACGTGCTGGGCAACGACAGTTTCAACGGCGGCGCGATCACGCCGGCCAATGTGGTGTTCACGCCCAACGCGAGTTCGCCGCTGGCGATCGACGCCAATGGCGTGGTCTCGGTTGCCGCGGGAACGACCGCCGGCATCTACAACGCCAGCTACCAGATCTGCGAAACCGGCAATCTTTCCAATTGCGACAGCGCGCAGGTGACGGTCACCGTGCAGGTATTGGCCGCCATCGACGCGGTCGACGACGGCCCCTACGTGGTGAACGGCACCACCGGCAACGCCAGCGTCGCCAACCTGCTGGGCAACGACACCTTCAACGGCGGCGCCGTCGCTCCCGGCAGCGTGACCGTGACCAGTACCGCGGCCGCACCGCTCGCGGTCGACGCCAGCGGCGCGCTGTCGGTCGCTCCCGGCGCGCCGGCCGGCACGCTCACGGCGACCTACACGATCTGCGAGACCGCCAATCCGGGCAATTGCGACACCGCCGCGATCAGCGTGCAGGTGGTGGTCGTGGATGCACAGGACGATGGCCTGGCCCTGGCCAACGGCAGCAGCGGCGGCGTGGCCGGCAATGTGCTGGGCAACGACAGCGTCGATGGCGCCACCGCGTCGACCGCCACCGCCACCGTGGGCGCGACGGTCACGCCGCCGCTGACCCTGGGCGCCAATGGCGACGTGATCGTCGCCGCGAACACCGCGCCCGGCAGCTACACCCTCGCCTACACCCTGTGCTCGCTCGCGGCACCGTCGATCTGCGATACCGCCACGGTGACGGTCACCGTGGCCGCCGGCCCGCTGCCGATCAGCGCGGGCAACGACAGCGGCTCGGCCGCCGGCCGCGGTGGCGGCACCGCGATCGCCAACGTGCTCACCAACGACCAGCTGGGCGGCACCACGCCGACCCCGGCCACCGTCACGCTCACCCAGACGGCCGCGCCATCGCATCCCGGCATCGTGCTGGATACCGCCAGCGGCGCGGTGACGGTGGCGGCGGGCACGCCCGCCGGCAGCTACACGCTCGGATACACGATCTGCCAGATCGCCGCACCGGCCAATTGCGCGGGCGCCACCGCGTCAATCACGGTCAATCCCGCGGCAGTGGACGCTATCGATGATCCGGCCGGCCCGGTCAACGGCCTCACCGGTGCCACCGGCGTGGTCAACCTGCTCGCCAACGACACCCTGGACGGCGCCGCCGCGCCGCCGGCGGAGGTGGTGTTCACCGTGCTGTCCGCCAATCCGGCGCTGACCGTGCAGGCCAACGGCCAGGTTGACGTCGCCGCCGGCACGCCGGCTGGCAGCTACACCGTGAGCTATCGCCTGTGCGAAGTGCTCAATCCCGCCAACTGCGACCAGGCCACGGTAACCGTGCAGGTACAGGCCGCGGCCATCGACGCGGTCGACGACACAGCGCCTTCCGCGGTGGGATCCGTGGCCGGCGGGCAGGCGATCGCCAACGTCGCGACCAACGATCTGCTCAACGGCGTGGCGGTGGATCCGGCCCAGGTCGTGCTGAGCCAGACCACCACCAGCCATGCCAGCGTGCAGCTGCAGGCCGGAAGTGGCGCGGTGACCGTGTTGCCGCGCACGCCGGCGGGCACCTACTCGGTGGTGTACCGCCTGTGCGAACGGCTCAACCCCGCCAACTGCGACAGCGCCACCGCCAGCCTGGTGGTGGCCTTGCCGGCCATCGATGCGCAGGACGACACCGCGCCTCCGATTCCCGGCGGCGTGGCCGCCACCGCCGTGCTCAACGTGCTGGCCAACGATCACTACGATGGTGGCGCGGCCGTGCCGCCGGGCGTGATCCTCGCGCCGCTGGTACAGGGACCGCTGACCCTCAACGCCGACGGCAGCATCGATGTGGCGGCCGGCACGCCCGGCGGCAGCTACACCCTGACCTACACGCTGTGCGATGCCATCAATCCCACCAGCTGCGACAGCGCCACCGTCACGATAGTCGTCAACGCCACCGTGATCGCGGCGACCGACGACAACGGGCAGACCCCGCAAGGAACGATGCTGGTGATACCGGTGCTGTCCAACGACAGCTACGCCGGTGCCCCCTCCGATGCCACCCGCCTGCTGGTGCAGAACCTCACCACGCCCGCGCACGGCACGGTGGAGGTGAATGCCGATGGCAGCGTGAGCTACACCCCGACCGGCTACTTCAGTGGCGCCGACAGCTTCCAGTACGACGCCTGCGAACGTGCCATCCCCACCAACTGCGACACCGCCACCGTCAATGTCACCGTGCTGGCGAACGTCATCACCGTGGTCGATGACCAGGCCCGCGCGCGCCAGGCGCCGGTCGCCATCCCGGTGCTGGCCAACGACACGGTCAGCCACGCGCCGCTGGATCCGGCTTCGCTGGTCGTCGCGGTCGCACCCGCGCACGGCCAGGCGACCTGCGCGCAGGGCGTCTGCACCTATACGGCCTCGCCGCGCTACGTGGGCCAGGACCGGTTCGAGTACCGCGTGTGCGATGTGTCGGTGCCCACGCCGGTATGCGCGCAGGCCGCGGTCGAGATCGAGGTGGAAGCCGAACCGGTGGTCCTGCGCCTAAGCAAGACCGCCGCGCAGCGTACCGCCCGCATCGGCGATCTGGTCCGCTACACCCTGCGCATCGACAACGTCGGCGAAGCCGACGCCGAACAGGTCAGCCTGCTCGATCGCCTGCCCGAGGGCTTCGTGATGGTGCCCGACTCGCTTCAGGTCATCGATGGCGACACCGCCGGTTCACTGTCCAACGCCCGCCCGTTGCGGATAGGCGCGCTGGACATCGCGGTCGGTCGCAGCGCGACCGTGATCTACGTACTGCGGGTGGGTGCAGGCGTCGGCCCGGGCGTGCACACCAACCGCGCCATCGTCCGCGACGACGAAGGCGCCGCGCTGAGCAACGAGGCCACCGCCGACGTGGAGGTCACCGGCGATCCCCTGCTGGACGACAGCCTGATCATCGGCAGCGTCTTCCACGACGCCAACGGCAACGGCCGCCAGGACGAAGGCGAACGCGGCCTGCCCGGGGTGCGCCTGGGCACGGTTGAAGGCCTGCTGATCGAGACCGATCGCCATGGCCGCTTCCATCTGGCCGGCATCGACGGCGGTCGCTGGGCGCGCGGGCGCAATTTCCTGATCAAGGTCGACGCCGCGACCCTGCCTCCGGGCAGCCGCTTCACCACCGAGAACCCGCGCGTCCTGCGCATCACCCCCGGCGTGCCGGTGCGCTTCGATTTCGGGGTGCAGGTACCGGGCATGCCGCTGGGCGGCGGTACCGGCGAGGTGGAGATCGATCTGGGCCAGGTGTTCTTCGCCGGTGGCAGCGCGGAAGTTCCGGCCGAGCACGCACCGCTGTTCGAACGCATCGCCGGGCGCCTGCGCGAAGGCCGGGGCGGGCGCGTGGTCATCACCGCGCAGGCCGACGGGCTGGTGTTGGCGTTCCATCGCGCCGCCGCGGTGCGCGCCGCCCTGGATGCACGGCTTGCGCCGGAGCTGCGCGAGGCGACCGCGATCGAACTGCGTACCCAGGTGGATGGGCGCACGGCACTGGTCACCCTGGATCGCGACATCGGCCTGGGCAACCTGCTGTTCGATACCGACAGCGCCGGCATTCGTCCGCAATACCAGCCGTTGCTGCGGGCGATCGCGCAACGCATAGAAAGCGGTCCGGAAGTGATCGTGAGCATCGCCGGCCACGCCGACGCGCGCGGCACGCAGGAACACAACCTGCGCCTGAGCCGCGATCGCGCCGAGGCGGTCGCCGGGGCGCTGGCCGCGCTGCTCTCGCCGACGGCGCGCTCGCGCCTGCGGGTGGAGGCAGGGCCACCCACACCGACCGCGGCACGCGGGGAAGGACGCTGAGGGGGACATGACCATGGACATCAGCAAGCACGTTCCGAACCGCGTAGCCCTGGCCCTGTGCGGCCTGCTCGCCAGTGTCGCCAACGCGCAATCGACCGCGCCGTCCTCCGCGCCGGATGCACCGCCGCTGCCGCCGCGCTGCGACGCGCAGGGTTGCGCCAACGCGCAGGGCAGCCTGTTCCGCATCAATGCCTACGGCGAGGACCGGCCGGCTGCGACCAGCGGAGACGGCGATGCCCTGCAGCGGAACCGTCGGGTGGAAACCGTGACCGCGCAGAGCTACGCGGGCACCAGTCAGGTATTGGCCGAGGATCAGGCGCGCATCACCGGCCGCTTCACCGTGGACCTGCCGCAGGGCGGCACCCTCTGGGCGACCGAGGATCCGGCGCTGGGCCTGCCCATCCTCAACGTGCAGGCCGGCTCGCTGGCGCCGTTCGAGGATGGCCGCATCACCCAACCGGTCCGCTTCCATGCCTACAGCAACTACGCCGCGTTCTACGACCGGCTGGAGGTGGTGATCTACCGTGGCGACGACGAGGATCGGGTAACCCCGCTCGCCACCGTCAGCCTGCCGGTCGGCGCGGTGACCGACACGCGCTGGGACGGCGCGCTGCCGGCCGGCCTGCGGCTGCAACCGGGCGACGTCCTGCAATACGTGGCGCGCGCCCGCGCCGCCGACGGCAGCTTCGACGAGACCCATCCGCGCCGCATCCAGCTGGTCACCCCCGGCGACTACGCCCGCGGCGCGCAGGTGCTGCGCGACGAGGTGCAGCGCAGCCACGTCGACACCCTGGACGCGGCCACCGCGGAGTCGGTGCAGATCATCGAGTCGATCTACGGCAAGAGCGACCTGCGCCTGCGCAACATCCCGGTGTACGGATCGCGCGTGCGCATCCTCGGGCGCGACATTCCCGAAGGCATGCAGGTGGTGATCGACGGACAGTCCTTCCCGGTCGATCAGGAACGCAAGTTCGTCGCCGAGTTCCTGCAACCGGTCGGTCCGCACCGCTACCAGGTGCAGGTGAAGTCGTCGCAGGGCGTGGTCGCCGACACGCCGCTGGAGGTGGATGTCAGCGGCCGCTATGCCTTCGTCGCCGCGCTGGCGGACCTGACCCTGTCCAGCAACGACGCGAGCGGCGGACTGGACGCGCTGGCCGGCGACATCCGCCGGGACGACGGCTTCCTGCGCGAAGGCCGGCTGGCGTTCTACGCCAAGGGCAAATGGAAGGGACGCTACCTGCTCACCGCCCAGGCCGACACCTGGGAGAACGATCTGGAGCATCTTTTCGACGGCTTCCTGGATGCGCGCCCGACCGACATCTTCCGGCGCCTGGATCCGGATCTGTACTACCCGGTATATGGCGACGATTCGCGCACCTGGCGCGACGTCGACACCCAGGGCAAGTTGTACCTGCGCCTGGACTGGGACCAGAACCAGGCGCTGTGGGGCAACTACGCCACCGGATTCACCGGTACCGAGTACGCCCAGTACAACCGCGCGCTGTACGGCGCGGCGCTGCACTGGCGCTCGCGCTCGGCGACCGCGCTGGGCGATCCGCGCAGCCTGCTGAAGGTGTTCGGCGCCGAGGCGCGCACCGCGCTCGGCCACACCGAATTCCTCGGCACCGGCGGCAGCCTGTACTACCTGCGCCACACCGACGTGCTGCCCGGGTCCGAACAGGTGGTGATGGAAGTGCGCGATCCCACCACCGGCCGGGTCGAAGCGCGGGTGAGCCTGCAACCGGGCGTTGACTACGAGATGGACGATCTGCAGGGCCGGTTGTTCCTGACCCGCGCGCTCTCGCAGATCACCCGCGAGAACGTGCGCACGCTGACCCGCGACACCCCGCTGGACGGTTACCGGCAGGTGCTGCTGGTGGACTACGAATACGTGCCATCGGGCTTCGACTCGGACGACGCCACCATCGGCCTGCGCGGCCGCCAGTGGCTGGGCGATCACGTCGCGATCGGCGCCACCTACGTCGACGAGAACCGCAGCGGCGACGACTACTCGCTCAAGGGCGCGGACCTGACCCTGCAGGCCGGGCGCGGCACCTACCTGCGGATGGAAGCGACCCGCAGCGAATCCACGGTCGCGCCGATCTTCTATTCCGACAACGGCGGTCTGAGCTTCATCCAGCGCAATCCGGTTGCCGGCGCACGCTCCGGCGACGCGCGCATGGTCGAGGCACGCGCCAACCTGCAGGAGCTGGGCTGGACCCGGCGAGAATGGTCGTTCGGCGCGTGGTGGCGCGACGTCGATGCCGGCTTCTCGATCGGCCGCCAGGACACCGGCCTGGCGATCGAGGAGTACGGCGCCGAATTCACCGGCCAGCTCAACGAGGACTTCACCCTGTACGGCCGCTACAGCCATGCCTCGCACGGCGCGCAGGAACTGGAACAGTCGCAGCTGACCTTCGACTGGCAGATCACCGAGGACGGGCGCTTCGGCGGCGAACTGCGCCAACTGCGCGAGCAGGACGCCAACCGCGACGCCGACGCCACCCTACTGGCGCTCAGCTACCGCCAGCGCTTCGGCGACAAGTGGGAACTCTACGGCGTCGGCCAGTACACGCTGGACGACGATTCCGGCCGCTACGATCGCAACAACCTGCTCACCGTGGGCGGCAAATACCTGTTCGGCGATCGCTCCAGCATCGGGGCGGAAGTCAGCAGCGGCAGCCGCGGCCACGGCGGAAAACTGGACGCCGAATACCGGCTGGGTCCGGACCATACGCTCTACGGCGCCTATAACTACAGCACCGACCGCACCGAACGCGACGGCCTGTTCGATACCGCGCTGCAATCGGGCTGGACCCTCGGCCAGCGCTGGCGGCTGAACAACCAGGTCAACGTCTACAACGAAAGCCAGTACCTGCGCGACAACCGCCGCGACGGCGACGGCATCGTCCACACCTTCGGCCTGGACTTCCGTCCGGCGCCGGGCTGGAACCTCGGCTTCACCGTGATGGACGGCGAACTGGACGCGCGCGACGGCCGCGTGGATCGGCGCGCCTACAGCGTCAGCGGCGGCCGCACCGACGCACGCACCGACTGGTCCAGCAAACTGGAATACCGCCGCGACCGCGGCGCCGAACAGCGCACCCAGTGGGTGACCACCAACCGGCTGTTCCATCGGGTCAACGAGGACTGGCGGCTGGCGCTGCGCGCCAACTACGCCGATACGAAGGACGATCTCAATCCCGCCGCCGGCGCGCGCCTGGCCGAGGCGAATCTCGGTTTCGCCTGGCGCCCGCACGACAACACCCGCTGGGCCGCGTTCGGCAAGTACACCTACCTGTACGACCGCGCCTCACCCGGCCAGGAAGACGCGGACCTGTACGACCAGCGATCGCACGTGCTGTCGTTCGAAGGCACGGTGCAGCTGGACGATCGCTGGCAACTGGCGGGCAAGCTCGCCGGGCGCTGGGGCGACTACCGGATGGGGCGCGGTACCGGCAGCTGGCTGGACAGCCGCACCGACTTCGCCGCGTTGCAGGTGCGTTACCACCTGATCGGGCGCTGGGACGGACTGGCCGAATACCGCTGGCTGAAAGTCCGCGACGGCGGCGACCGGCGCGGCTGGCTGATCGGGCTGGATCGCCAGATCCGCGAGAACTTCAAGGTCGGCGTGGGCTACAACTTCACCGACTTCAGCGGCGACCTGACCCAGCTCGACTACCGCCACAAAGGTTGGTTTCTCAACATCACCGGGTACTACTGACGTGCGGTCGGCGGCCTGGTGATCCCCTCTCCAGCCAGCCGCCGCCGCACGGCAGTTCCGTGATGCCCCCATCCCAACCTTCCCCCGCACGCGGGGGAAGGGGCGGCACCGCTTGCGGGGAAACGAATGGACCACGGATCCAGCTCCCTCCCCCGCCTGCGGGGGAGGGCCGGGGTGGGGGCGAACGCACCCATACCGTTTGCGGCGCTGAAAGCGCCCCCCATCCCAACCTTCCCCCGCAAGCGGGGGAAGGGGCGGCACCGCTTGCAGGAAAACAAACGAACCACGGATTCCGCTCCCTCCCCCGCCTGCGGGGGAGGGCTGGGGTGGGGGCGAACGTGCCCGTACCGTTTGCGGCGCTGAAAGCGCCCCCCATCCCAACCTTCCCCCGCAAGCGGGGGAAGGGGCGGCACCG
>NZ_JBQENC010000024.1:7516-7761 GCF_052044485.1 Pseudoxanthomonas sp. 22568 | reverse complement strand
GCTGAAAGCGCCCCCCATCCCAACCTTCCCCCGCAAGCGGGGGAAGGGGCGGCACCGCTTGCAGGAAAACGAACGGACCACGGATTCCGCTCCCTCCCCGCAAGCGGGGGAGGGCTGGGGTGGGGGCGAACGTGCCCGTACACCTTGCGGCGCTGAAAGCGCCCCTCATCCCAACCTTCCCCCGCACGCGGGGGAAGGGGCGGCACCGCTCGCAGGGAAACAAACGAACCACGGATTCCGCTCCC
>NZ_JBQENC010000024.1:0-7498 GCF_052044485.1 Pseudoxanthomonas sp. 22568 | reverse complement strand
GCGGGGGAGGGCTGGGGTGGGGGCGAACGTGCCCGTACACCTTGCGGCGCTGAAAGCGCCCCCCATCCCAACCTTCCCCCGCAAGCGGGGGAAGGGGCGGCACCGCTTGCGGGGAAACAAACGGACCACGGATTCCGCTCCTTCCCCCGCAAGCGGGGGAAGGAGCGACACCGCTTCAGCGCTCGGAGCGGCGGATCACTCCGAACCCGCACCACCCTGCGCCACGCGCGAGCGGCGCAGGAAGGCGATGAAATCGGTTGCCGGCAGCGGCCGCGAGAACAGCCAACCCTGCGCATAATCCACGCCACGCGCCTTCAGGTAGTCCAGTTGCGCCTGGGTCTCGACGCCTTCGGCGACGATGCGCAGGTCCAGTTCCTGCGCCATCTCGACGATGTGCGCGGTGACCAGGCTGGTGGCGGTGTCCAAGCCGATGGTATCGACGAACGACTTGTCGATCTTCAACGCGTCCAGCGGCAGATCCTGGAGATGGCGCAGGCTGGAATAACCGGTGCCGAAGTCGTCGATGGCCACCGAATGGCCCGCTTCGCGCGCCTCGCCCAGGGTGAGCCTGGCCGCCTCGATGTCGATGAAGCCGCGTTCGGTGGCTTCCAGCCAGATCTGTTCCGGCCGGATCCGGGTGCGCGGCAACGCCTCGCGGACCACGTCCAGGAAACGCCCGCTGCGGATGTCCTGCGCGCTCAGGTTGATGGCGATGTGCAGCGAACGATCCCGGGCCAGTTCCGCTTCCAGGTCACCGATGACCCCGTCCAGCACCTGATCGGTGAGCGGTGCGATCAGGCCGCTCTCCTCGGCGAGCGGTATGAATTCGTCCGGCGGCACCAGCGCGCCCTCGCGACGCCAGCGCACCAGCGCCTCGGCGCCGACGCACGCGCCGGTGCGCAGTTCGATGATGGGCTGGTAATGAACGAGGAACTGGCGCCTGCGAATCCCGCGTTCCAGTTCCGCCAGGGGGGACAACCGTTGGCGGATCAGCCAGACCGACAGCGCCACCAGCGCGGCCACCAGCACCAGCGCCAGGGGCAACAGCTTCAGCTGCTCCTCGCGCAGGCGATCGGAAATCCCCGCCAGCGGCCGGACCGCCATCGCACGCCAGCCGTCCTGCGTGGCCGCGCCGTACAGCTGGCCGGCGCGGGTTCCGCGTGATGCGCCCGCTTCCGCGCGCGCGAGCAACCCGGAGGCTGCCGGCGTGTTGACCGTGATCGGAGCGCCGCCCGGCGCATACACCGCGATCTGCACATCGTCGTCGGCCAGCACGTCCACCAGCCGTTCCGGATTGACCAGCGCGCTGTAGCCGCCGCGATGCAGCACCAGCATGGACGGCGCATCGCGGATGTGCGGCTGCACGTGCGTGCTGACGCCGATGCCGTCGCCGGTGGTGAAGTCGCTCGCCGCGCGCGGGATGTGTCCACGCAGCGCGCCCCAGGAACTGCAAAGCAGGCGACCGTCCCGGAAGTACGCCACGTCCTCGGCGGAACGCGTATCGAGCGTGGCCAGGCGCAGTTCCTCGATGTGCCGCGGCGAACACGGCACCGCGTTCGAGCGGGAAAGGGTGTCGAACGCCTCATCGATTTCGGTGAAGGCATCGCGGGTGCGCGCGATCGCGCCGGCCGCGTAGCGCTGTAGATGCGCCTGTTCCTGGCGCAGGCCGGATTGCCAGCTCAGATAGCCCATGCCGCCCAGCGCGCCCAGGCTGGCGAACACCGCGAGTGACACGCCCAGCAGCAACACACGTTCCCTGTACATGCGGCCTTCCGGTTGCGGCGAAGGCGACAGGTTAGGCCGCTCCCGTGGGCCTGCCAACCGTCCGGCGGCCCCGGCTATCCGTCACTTCTCCCCGGGCAGCGCGTAGGCCACCCGGAACACGTCCATGCCGCCGGCGGCGTCGCGCTGGCCGGAAAACAGCAGGTGCCCGGGGCGCGACCAGTCCAGCATCGGCGCATAGCTGTCGTAGCGTGGATGGTTCAGGCCATCCGCCAGGCGATGGCCGGCGTCGTAGCCGGTGCCGGCGGCGTCGAGCGCGGCCACGAACAGGTCCACGCGATCGCGACGCAGATCACCCGCGCGCGTGAACACAATCGTCGTCCCGTCATCCAGGAAGGTAGCGTCGAATTCATCGGCATCGGTGTTGATGCCGCCCGGCAGGGATTGGGCGCTTGCAAACCCCGCGCCGCGCCGTTCGGCGACATACAGATCCTGCCGCCCCGCGCCACCCGCGCGATCACTGGAGAACAGCAGCCTTTCGCCATCCGGCGACAACATCGGCGCGAACTCTTTGCCGGCACTGTTCACCGCCGGCCCCAGCCATTCCACCTCGCCGAAAGCGTCGCCGCGCACCTCCACCCGGTACAGGTCGTCGCCACCGGCGCCGCCCGGTCGATCCGAACAGAAGTACAGCTGGCGTCCGTCCGCCGAGAACGCCGGATCGAAATCGCGGCCCGAGGTGTTGAACGGCACCGGTGTCGGCGGTGACCACCTGCCCGCTTTCCGTCGCGACGTCCACAGGTCGTAACCGCCCGCGCCGCCTGGCCGATCCCGGCTGAACCACACCGCGGTATCGCCATCGGGGCTGAGGGTCAGGCGCACCTCGCTGTAGGAGGTGGACACCTCGCCCGGCGCGAAGCGCTCGACCGCGCCGGTCACCCGCATCGGCCGATCGCCCGCGGCTTCGGCCGCGACCATCCCGAGAATCAGCGTCATGTATCGCATCATCATCGCGACCCTCTAGCCGTTCCGGGTGAAGTCGCTGATCCAGTCGGTGTCCCAGCTCGTCCCGCCATCGCGGGAGCTGGCCTGCTCCCAGCGCGCCGAACGCGGCGTGATCCGCGACCAGATCACCCGCGTGAGGATCACTTGTCCATCGACGATCTCCTCGCCGATGAACACGCGCTCGCCGTTGCGGATCCGGCCGCGCAGCGGCGCGCCGATGCGATCCGGCGTGCGTCCGTCCAGCCACCAGCTCGACCATTCCCCGCGCGCCGGATCGAACGCGCGGATACCCATCCCGCGCACGTCACCACCGGGCATCCGCATCAGGTTGTCGCCGACGTTGCCGAAACCACCCAGCACCGGCCAGTTGTGGAACGTGCCATCGAACTCGTCCCAGTCTTCGGTCCGCGACAACCGCGGGCGGCGCCGATGCCGTACCCGCCATTGGCCGGCCAGGAAATTCCAGTCGTCCGGCGCCTGCGGCAATCGCGGCAACGGCGTGGGTTCGGCGTTCGTGCGGGTGAACCAGTTGCGCCAGTTGACCTCCCAGCTGGCGCCATCGTCGCCCGAAAACGCCTGTTCCCACCACGGGCGCGGGCCGTGGATGTCGTGCCAGCGGAAACGCATGAGGATCGGTTGGCCGCGCAGGGTGTCGCGCCCGAGGAACGTGCCGCCGTCGCCGGCGAAGCCGCCGCGCACGGGCGGGTCGATGCGGGTGGGATTGCGCGCGTCCAGCCACCAGATCGCCCACTGGCGCGTAGCCGGATCGAACGCGCGGATGCTCATGCCGTGATAGCTGCCGCCGGGCAAGTCCATCTGGTTGTCGTCGATCGTGCCGAGTCCATCCAGGGTCGACCATACCGCGCCGCGGCCGGCAAACGACTCCCACTCGTCGCTGCCGGACAGACGCTCCTTCAGGCGCCGGTGACGAACGTTCCAGTTGCCGATCAGCCAGCGCCAATCCGCGCGCGGATCGGTTGCCGGCGCCGTGCTCCCCGCCATCGCCATCGCCGGGACCGGCCAGGGCAGCGCGGCGGCCGCGCCGGCGGCGAAGGCCATCAGCAGGCGGCGGCGACCGGAATCGGTGTCGGCGGAGGGAGCAATCGGCATGGCGGACCCGGCGGTGGAGTGAGGTTCACCGCCATGCTGCCGCCCCGGCCCGCACGTTGACCACGCGAACATCGGTGCCCAGACTAAGCCGCACTTATGGTCGGTGAACACCGCTTCCCTTCGCTTGCTGCCATCCGCGCCTTCGAGGCGGCCGCGCGGTCGGGCAGTTTCGCGCGCGCGGCCGAGGAACTGGACACCACCGCGGCCTCGGTGAGCTACCACGTGCGCCGGCTGGAACAGCAGATCGGCGCGCCGCTGTTCCTGCGCGGCGCCAACCGGGTGCAGCTGACCGAATCCGGCGAAATCGTCGCGCAGGAGGCCATCCGCGCATTCGCCGCGCTGCGCGCCAGCTTCATCCGCGCCGCTGCGGTCAACGAGTCGCGGCTGTCCCTGACCACTCTGCCGACCCTGGGCGCCAGCTGGCTGACGCCGAAACTCGGTGGCTTCCGCCAGCGCCATCCGGACATCGCGATCGAACTGGATCTGTCGGCCACCGCCGAGGATCTGGCGGGCGGCCGTTTCGACGCGGCGATCCGCAACGGCCACGGGCAGTGGCCCGGCCTGCGCGCGATCGAACTGTTCCCGAGCATCTTCATGCCGCTGTGCGCGCCAGCGCTGAAGGCCGCCGCCGCCGATCTCGCGCGGCCGGGCGGCATCTCACCCGTGCCGCTGCTGGGCCGGCCGGACTGGTGGGCGCTGTGGTTCCGCAGCCTCGGCAACGACACGCATGCGCCGCCCGAACGTTTCGCCACCCAGTTGTCCGCCGAACACCTGGACATCGCCGCCGCCATCGCCGGCCAGGGCATCGCGATCGGCTCGCCGCTGCTGTTCCATGACGAAATCGCCGCCGGCCGGCTGGTGCCCGCGCATCCGCACGTCGCCGGCGACGGCCGCACGTTCTGGTTCACCTATCCGGTGGCGCGGCACGCCAGCCGCAAGATCGCCTGCTTCGGCGAGTGGCTGGAAGGCGAAGCGGCGCGAGCGCGAGAGAACGCGCGCGGCTGGCTGCGCGCGGCACGGGTTCCGGCCACCTGAGACCGCGCCCGATCAGAGCGTGGTGGCATGGCGCCGATCCAGCTGATCCCGCGGCGGCCGCTGCACGCGCAGCGCCTGCAGGCCGCAGACATCGACATTCTCGTAGACCATCTTCTGGCCGGTGCGGAAGGTGAAGCGCACGTCGTAGCGGCAGCCGACGCCATGCAGTTCGACGGTCGAGGAGTCGCCGCCGCCACGCACCGCCTCACCCAGGGCCACGTCCTGGAACCGGCCGCTGCCGGGTTCGGCCACTTCCAGCCGGTCGATGCTGTCGTGGGCCCGGTTGACCAACGCCAGGTAGCGGATCCCGGCGGATGCGGCGGGTTCCGCCGCGGCCGCGCGCATGGCGGGAAGGACCATCAGTACCGCGACCAGCGCGGCAATCGGGAAGCAATGACGCTGACGCATGACGAACTCTCCAGGGCAACCGGCCGCCGTCATGGCCGCCGTCGCATGCATCAGGCGACGTCCCGCGCATTTCCGGCAACGGAGTTGGGACGAATCGTCGTGGCCGGATTCCCAATCGTAGTGGGCAGGCCCTTGCTTTTTCTTTGCGCGCAAGTGCGCTTAGGATGCCCTGCCCCATCCGCCACCGACCCGCCGCGACCGCCGCATGAAGATTCGTCTGGGAACCATCGAAATCGGCCTGGCCCGCTACCTGGCCCTGTGGCTGCCGGTGACTTTTGTATTCATCGTGCAGGGCATCATTGACGACCTCGCCTCCGGCCACCTGTGGGCGCTCACGGATTACGTGCGCTGGTCGGTCATCGTCTGGTACATCTGGGCCGCGCTGGCGCCGTGGGTGTTCCGCCTGGCCGAACGCCACCCCGTGCAGCCGCCGTATCGCGCCGGGCCATTGCTCTTCCATCTGTTCGCGGCCAGCGGCTTGACCTTCCTGTCGATGGTGGCTGGTGCCTTCATCTCCACCTTCTTCGAACCCAGTTCCTTCGGCGAGCAGCTCGCCCAGTTCTTCACCAAGTACATCACCATCGGCGTGGTGACCTATTGCGCGCTGGTGGCCATCCAGCATTCGTTGCGCTTCCAGGCCGAGAAGGCCCGCCGCGAACTGGAGGCCAGCCAGCTGGCCACCGAACTGGCGCAGTCGCGCCTGCAGGTGCTGAAGACCCAGTTGCAGCCGCACTTCCTGTTCAACACGCTGCACGCCATCGTCACCCTGCTGGACGAGGACAAGGTCAGCGCCGAGGACATGCTGCTGCGGCTGAGCGATCTGCTGCGCGCGTTCCTGGAGGACTACGACGGCCAGGAGATCACCCTGCGGCGCGAGCTGGCGCTGCTGGATCTGTACCTGGGCATCCAGCGCAAGCGCTACGGCGATCGCCTCGCCACCCAGATCTACATCGCCCCGGACCTGCTCGACTGCGCGGTGCCCAGCCTGCTGCTGCAACCGATCGTGGAGAACGCCATCCGCCACGGCATCGGCCAGCGCGTGGGCGGCGATCGCATCGAGATCGAAGCGCGGCGCGAGGGTGAACACCTGCTGCTGGAAGTACGCAACGGCAACAGCGTGCTGGAAGAAGGCGGCAGTCCGGGCGGCCACGGCATCGGCCTGTCCAATACCCGCCTGCGCCTGCGCGAGCTGTACGGCGAGGGCGCCGACCTGCGCCTGGACATGACCTGGCCGCAGGGCGTGGCCTGTCGCATCCGCCTGCCCTACCGGTTGCTGGAAGAACTGGACGACGTGCCGGAGCATGTGCCGGCATGAGCATCGGCGTGCTGGTGGTCGACGACGAGCCGATCGCACGCCATGCGATCGTCCGCCACCTGCGCGCGGATCCGGACATCGAGCTGCTGGGTGAATACGGCGACGGCGCGTCGGCGCTGGCGGCGATCCGTTCGCAGTCGCCGGATCTGGTGTTCCTGGACATCCAGATGCCGGCGATGACCGGCATCGAGGTGGTCGACGCGATTGGTCAGGCGCGGATGCCGGCGATGGTGTTCGTCACCGCCTACGAGCAGTACGCGGTCAAGGCCTTCGAGGCCAACGCGGTGGACTACCTGGTCAAGCCGTTCAGCCGCGAGCGCTTCGCGGCGACGCTCGCGCGCGCCAAGGATCGGCTTTCGGCCGATCGCGGTCCGCACGGCGGCGAATCCCGGCGCATCCTGCAGGCGCTGGAGGATCTGCGCCAGCGCGATGCCTGGCTGCAGCGGATTCCGGTGCGCGTGGACGAGCACGTGGTGCTGGTGCCGGTGGATGACATCGTCTGGATCAAGGCCAACCGCAACACGGTGGAACTGCACCTGGCCGATCGTGTGCATGAGCTGCGCGAAACCATGGCGGCGCTGGCCGAGCGCCTGGACCCGCGCCACTTCGCCCGCATCCACCGCTCGGCGATCATCAACGTGCGCCGGGTCAAGGCCATCCATCCCTGGTTCAACGGCCACCACGTGGTCACCTTGGACACCGGCCAGGAACTGCGCATGAGCCGCTACCAGCACGAGGCCTTCCTGCGGCTGGTGACCACGCGCCAGGCGGAGCGCTAGGCGCGGGCAGGAGCGGCCTCCGGCCGCGAGCTCTTGGCGGGGTGGGTACCGTTCGCGCGAGAAGCTCGCGCCGGGGACGGCGCTCCCACCGACGGGGATGCGGCCATCGCGCTGTCTTCGATGA
>NZ_JBQENC010000023.1:0-39161 GCF_052044485.1 Pseudoxanthomonas sp. 22568 | reverse complement strand
GGGCGGATTTGCGCGAAAGGCAGCGGAGCGAGCTCCGCTCTACTGGCGGCGGACGCCGTGGACGACGTTGAGGCGGCGCAGGCGGCGCATCACTTCGGCCAGGTGGTTGCGGTCGCGCACCTGGATGGAGAAGCGCAGCACCGCCACGTTGATGTCGCGCTCCAGGTATTCCACCCGCTCGATGTTGGACTGGCTCTTGGCCACCGCGGCGGCGACCTGCGCCAAGACGCCCGGACGGTTTTCCACGTCGATCAGCAGCGAGGCGTCGTAGTCGCCAGTGACGTTGGCGTCCCAGGCGATCGGCACCCAGCGCTCGGGCGACTTGCGGAATTCGGTGACGTTGGGACAGTCCATCCGGTGCACCACGATGCCCTTGCCGGCGGTGTGGTAGCCCATGATCTCGTCGCCGGGGATCGGCTGGCAGCAGTTGGCGAAGCTGACCACGCCGCGCTCGGTGCCCTTGATCAGGATCTTTTCCTGCGAGTGGCGCGAGTGCGCGCCGGCACGCAGTTCGGCGTGCGCGGTCAGTGCCTGCGCGGCCTGCCCCGGCATCCAGTTGCCGAGCGCGATGTCGGCCAGGAACGCTTCCAGGCGCGGATAGCGGTGTTCGGCCAGGAAGGTGTCCAGCCGCTGTTGCGGCAACCGCTCCAGCGAACTGTCCAGTTCCTCCAGCGCGCGATCCAGCATGCGGTGGCCCAGCTGCACGGCGTCCTCGTGCTCCAGTTGCTTGAGCTGGTGGCGGATCGCGGTGCGGGCCTTGCTGGTGACCACGAACTCCAGCCACTGCGGCTTGGGCGCGGCGGACTTGGCGGTGATGATCTCCACGCTCTGGCCGCTGGCCAGCTTGGTGCGCAGCGGCACCAGCTTCTTGTCCACGCGCGAGGCCACCGCCTGGTTGCCGACATCGGTGTGCACCGCGTAGGCGAAGTCCAGCGCGGTGGAGTTGCGAGGCAAGGACAGGATCTTGCCCTTGGGCGTGAACAGGTAGACCTCGTCCGGGAACAGATCGACCTTGACGTTCTCCAGGAACTCCAGCGACGAGCCGGCGGCGCGCTGGTTGTCGATCAGTTCGCTGATCCAGGCGTGCGCGCGGTTCTGCGCGCTGTTGGGCGAATCGGTGCCGAACTTGTAGGTCCAGTGCGCGGCGATGCCGCGCTCGGCGATGAGATCCATCTCCTGGGTGCGGATCTGCACCTCGATCGGCGAACCGTAGGGGCCGAACAGCACCGTGTGCAGCGACTGGTAGCCGTTGGCCTTGGGAATGGCGATGAAGTCGCGGAAGCGGCCGTCCAGCGGCTTGTACTGCGCGTGCACCGCGCCGAGGGCGTGGTAGCAGGAAGGCACCGAATCGACCACCACGCGGAAGCCGAAGACATCCATCACCTGGTCGAAGCTTTTGCCCTCCGCGCGCATCTTGTTGTAGATGCTCCACGGGGTCTTGATGCGACTCACCAGGCGATGTTCGATGCCCTCCTTGGTAAGTCGCTGGGACAAATGCGCCTCGATCTGCGCCATCGACTCGCGGCGCATGACCGGCTGGCTGCGGATGTGCTTGTCGATCACCGCGTGCCGCCACGGATGCAGCGCGCGGAAGCCGAGATCCTGCAGCTCCGACTTGACCAGGTTCATGCCCAGCCGCTGGGCGATGGGCGCGTAGATTTCCAGGGTCTCGCGGGCGATGCGCTGGCGCGCCTCGGCGCTCTGCGCGCCCAGCGTGCGCATGTTGTGCAGGCGGTCGGCCAGCTTGATCATGATGACGCGCAGATCCCGCGACATCGCCAGCAGCATCTTGCGGAAACTCTCGGCCGCGGCCTCCTGGCGGTCGCGGAACTTCAGCTTGTCCAGCTTGGTGACGCCGTCCACCAGTTCCGCCACCGACTCGCCGAACTCGCCGGCGATGGCCTCGCGGGTAAGCGGGGTGTCCTCGATGGTGTCGTGCAGGATCGCGGCGATCAGGGTCTCCGCGTCCATGCCCAGTTCGGCCAGCACGCCGGCCACCGCGACGGGATGGGTGATGTAGGGCTCGCCCGACTTGCGGGTCTGGCCTTCATGCGCGGCGGCGCCGACTTCCCAGGCACGGCGCAGCAGCGGCAGCTGTTCCTTGGGCAGGTATCGGGCGGTCTTTTCGAATTGGGCGAGATAGTCCGGCACGCCATCGTTGCGCGATGAAGCGGGAGTGCGGAGCGCCTTGGCGGTACGGCCTGGGTTCATGCCGCCAGCCTAGTGCAGACGTGGCGGCACGGCAAACCCGGAAAACGCGAAAAGCCCGCTCGCGCGGGCCTTTCCGACAAGTGTGACCTGGCGGTGCCGCCCCTCGGGTGACGGGCGGCGTCCGGCGTCAGTCGTCGCCCTTGGACATGTCGTCGTCGGCGACTACTTCGGCGGCGGCCCATTCCAGCGCTTCGCGCTCGGCGCGCTCGCGCTCGGCCTTCTCGACGCGATCGATCAGATCGTTGTCGATCTTGCGGGCGGCGATTTCACGCAGCGCGAGCACGGTGGGCTTGTCGGCGGTTTCGCTGTTGTCGATGGTGGACTCGACGCCATTGGCGAGCTGGCGGGCGCGCTTGGCGGCCATCGTGACCAGTTCGAAACGGTTGTTGACGACTTCCAGGCAATCTTCGACGGTGATGCGGGCCATGCGGGCTCCCGGCGACCCAGGGGTCGCGCGATGAATAGGGAAAGGGGCGGCGATTGTACGGCCTCGGCTGGCCCGAGGCAACCGTTTCTTTACAAATCAGTCAGTTAGCAGCCCACGCGGCCCCTACTCGGCCAGCAGCGCCCCGATCAGCGCCTCGTGCCGCTGCTGCTGGGCTTCCCGGCGCAGGCGGCTGGCGGTGAAGATGGCATGCATCTGGTCGCAAGCGGTGTCGAACACGTCGTTGACGATCACGTAGTCGAACTCGTCGTAGTGCGACATCTCCTCGCGGGCGGCGGCCAGCCGGCGCTGGATGACCTCCTCGCTGTCCTGGCCGCGTGCGCGCATGCGCTGTTCCAGGGCATCGCGCGAAGGCGGCAGGATGAACACGCTGACCGCATCGGGCACCTTCTCGCGCACCTGGCGCGCGCCCTGCCAGTCGATTTCCAGCAGCACGTCCTTGCCGGCGCACAGCTGCGGTTCCACCGACTGCCGGGCGGTGCCCTTCCAGTCGCCGTGGACCAGCGCGTATTCGAAGAAGTCGCCGGCGCGGATCATCGCCTGGAACTCGTCGGCGTTGATGAAGTGGTAATGCTGGGCGTGGCGCTCGCCCGGACGCGGCGCGCGCGAGGTGAAGGAAATCGACAGGGCGATTTCCGGATCCCGCGCCAGCACGGCGTTGACGATGCTGCTCTTGCCGGCGCCCGAGGGCGCGGCAACGATGTAGAGGGTGCCGCGGCGGCTCATTCGATGTTCTGCACTTGTTCGCGGATCTGGTCGATCAGGACCTTCAGTTCCACCGCCAGGTTCGTGGTGCGCGTGTCCACCGACTTCGAACCCAGGGTGTTGGCCTCGCGGTTGAATTCCTGCAGCAGGAAATCCAGCCGGCGGCCGACCGGCTCGGCCTGCTTGAGGACGCGGCGGATTTCCTTGACGTGGCTGTCCAGCCGGTCCAGTTCCTCGTCCACGTCCAGCTTCTGCAGCCACAGCACCAGTTCCTGCTCCAGCCGGCCGGGATCGGCGGGCTGGGACAGCTCGGCCAGCCGCGCTTCCAGCTTCTGCCGCTGGCCGGCGCGGATGATCGGCAACAGTTCGCGCACGTCGGCGGCGCGGGCGGCGATCGCGTCGACGCGCTCCAGGATGGCGGCGACCAGCTTCTGTCCCTCGCGTTCGCGGGCGACGACGAACTGCTCGACCACCGCGTCCACCAGCGCCAGCGCCTCGGCCTGCAGGATCGCCTGATCCACCGCCTTGCTCTGCACCACGCCGGGGAACTGCAGCAGATCGGTGAACTCCGTGCGCAGGGCCGGGAACCGCGCATGCAGGTCCAGCGCCAGCTCGGACAGCTGGGCGACCAGCGCGGGATTGATCTGCAGCGCGCCCTCGCCTTCCGGCGCGCGCAGGCGCAGGGTGAAGTCCAGCTTGCCGCGCGACACCCGCGCGGACACGCGTTCGCGCAGCGCCGGTTCCAGCGCGCGCAATTCCTCGGGCAGGCGCGTGCCCAGCTCCAGGAAACGATGGTTGACCGCGCGCAGTTCGCCGGTCAGC
This sequence comes from Pseudoxanthomonas sp. 22568, assembly GCF_052044485.1. Classification (NCBI taxonomy): domain Bacteria; kingdom Pseudomonadati; phylum Pseudomonadota; class Gammaproteobacteria; order Lysobacterales; family Lysobacteraceae; genus Pseudoxanthomonas; species Pseudoxanthomonas sp. 22568. The sequence continues at coordinate 34,978 of NZ_JBQENC010000023.1, read as the reverse complement.
GTGCCACCGGAAGTGGCGCGTTCGACGGCGGCGAAGGCGGTCATGCTGCGGATCATGGGAAACCCGGTCGGATCGAAAGCGCGAATGGTACCCTAGCGCGCCCCGGTCGGCCGAATCGGCGGGCCATCCGGCCCACGCGGTCATCCGCTCCTTCCTCCAGTCGAGTTCCCTGCATGTCCGTCCTTCGTCCCAGCGGCCGCCTTCCCGATCAGATGCGCGAGGTCCGCATCGAGCGCGGCTACACGCGCCACGCCGAAGGCTCGGTACTGATCCGCTTCGGCGAGACCCGGGTGCTGTGCACCGCCAGCGTCGACAACAAGGTGCCCTCGTTCCTGCGCGGCAAGGGCGAGGGCTGGGTCACCGCCGAATACGGCATGCTGCCGCGCGCCACCCATACCCGTGGCGATCGCGAAGCCTCACGCGGCAAGCAGGGCGGTCGCACGCTGGAAATCCAGCGCCTGATCGGCCGCGCGCTGCGCGCCTGCGTGGATCGCGCCGCGCTGGGCGAACGCACCATCACCCTGGACTGCGACGTGATCCAGGCCGATGGCGGCACCCGCACCGCCGCCATCACCGGCGCCTACGTGGCGCTGGCCGATGCGATCGGCTGGCTGCGCCAGCGCAATGAAATCAAGCGCGACGTGCTGCTCGGCGCGGTCGCCGCGGTGTCGGTGGGCATCTACCGCGGCGCGCCGGTGCTGGACCTGGATTACGCCGAGGACAGCGACTGCGACACCGACATGAACATCGTCATGAACGATGGCGGCGGCTTCATCGAGTTGCAGGGCACCGCCGAAGGACACGCCTTCCGCCGCGACGAACTGGACGCGCTGCTGGCGCTGGGCGGGAAGGGCACCGCCGAGCTGTTCGCGGCCCAGCGTGCGGCGCTGGCGGGCTGACGCCCCGCGCAAGCATTCCCTCCCTCCACCGGTCAATCCGATGCGCCAGACGCTCAGCCTGATCACCGTCGTGGTCGACGACTACGACCGGGCCATCGCCCACTACACCGGTGCGCTGGGCTTCGAGCTGCGCGAGGACACCGATCGGGGCGGCGGCAAGCGCTGGGTGCGGGTCGCACCGCCCGGTTCGCGGGAAACCTGCCTGCTGCTGGCCGTTGCCGGCAACGACGCCCAGCGCGCGCGCATCGGCGACCAGACCGGTGGACGGGTCGGTTTCTTCCTGGAGACCGATGACTTCCATCGCGACCATGCGCGGATGCTGGCGCAAGGCGTGGAATTCCTGGAAACCCCGCGCGAGGAAAGCTATGGCACGGTCGCGGTGTTCCGCGATCTCTACGGCAACCGCTGGGACCTGCTGCAGCTCAAATCCTGATCCCCCCGAATCCCCCTGACGGATCCCCCCCCCGTGAAACTGGTACTCGCCTCCTCCAACGCCGGCAAGCTCGAGGAACTGCGCCACCTGCTGGCCGATACCGACATCGAGCTGATCGCCCAATCCGATCTCGGCGTCACCGACGCCGACGAAACCGCCACCACCTTCGTCGAGAACGCGCTGATCAAGGCGCGCCACGCCTCCCGGCTGACCGGGCTGCCGGCGCTGGCCGACGATTCCGGCATCTGCGTGGACGCGCTCAACGGCGCGCCCGGCCTGTACTCGGCCCGCTATGCCGGCGAGCACGGCAACGCCGGCCGCAACATCGACAAGCTGCTGGACGCGCTCAGGGATGTTCCCGACGCACAGCGCGACGCGCATTTCTACTGCGTGCTGGTGCTGCTGCACCATGCCGACGATCCGCAGCCGCTGATCGTGGAAGGCGAATGGCGCGGGCGCATCCTGCACGAGCGCCGCGGCACCGGCGGCCACGGCTACGACCCGGTGTTCCTGGATCCGCAGCTGGGCCGCTCGGCGGCGGAACTGGAAGTGGCGCTGAAGAACCGCATCAGCCACCGCGGCCGCGCCCTGGCCGCGCTGCGCGAGCGCCTGGCCCGCGCCTGATCGCAAAACCGGCATCCCGCCGGCGGCGGGATGCGACAATGTGCCGGCCATGCTGATCCCGCCGCCGCTGTCGCTGTATGTGCACCTGCCCTGGTGCGTCCGCAAATGCCCCTACTGCGACTTCAACTCGCACCAGGGCAAGGGACCGCTGCCGTTCGACGACTACGTCGACGCGCTGATCCGGGATCTGGATTTCGACCTGCCGCTGGTCTGGGGCCGCACCGTGCATTCGGTGTTCTTCGGCGGCGGCACGCCCAGCCTGTTCCCGCCGGAGGCCATCGACCGCTTCCTGCAGGCCGCCGCGGCGCGGCTGCGGTTCGCGCCGGGCCTGGAAGTCACCCTGGAAACCAATCCGGGCACCGCCGAGCACGGCCGCTTCGACCGCTACCTGGCCGCCGGGGTCAACCGCATCAGCTTCGGCATCCAGAGTTTCGATGATGGCTGCCTGCAGCGGCTCGGCCGCATCCACGACAGCGACGAGGCCGAAGCGGCGGTGAAGCTGGCGCAGGACGCGGGTTTCGACAACTTCAACCTGGACCTGATGTACGCCCTGCCCGGCCAGACCCTGGCGATGGCCGAGCGCGATCTGGAACGCGCCTTCGCCCTGCAACCGGCGCACATCTCCCACTACCAGCTCACCCTGGAACCGAACACGGTCTTCTTCGCCCGGCCGCCGCAGGGCATTCCCGACGACGATGGCGCCTGGGAGATGCAGGCCCATTGCCAGGCGCTGCTGGCCGGAGCCGGGTTCGGCCACTACGAGATCAGCGCCTATGCCCGCGAGGGCCGGCAGTGCGCGCACAACCTGAACTACTGGCGCTTCGGCGACTACCTGGGCATCGGCGCCGGCGCGCACGGCAAGATCAGTCTGGGCGCGGAGCAGGCGATCCTGCGCCGCTGGAAGGTCAAGCATCCCACCGCCTACCTGGCCGCGGCCGGGACCGCGCAGGCGCTGGGCGGCGACGATCGCATCGCGCCGGAACAGCGTCCGTTCGAGTACATGCTGAACCTGCTGCGCCTGCACGAGGGATTCCGCGTGGCCGATTTCGAACACGGCACCGGGCTTCCGCTGGCCGCCATGGAAGCGCCGCTGGCGCGGGTCGTGGCCGCCGGGTGGCTGCGGCGCGAAGCGGACCGGTTCATCCCGACCGAACTGGGCAGGCGCTTCACCAACGACGTCGTGTCGGCCTTCCTGGCCGATTGACGGCCCGCCATCACCCCTCCCCCACGCCGGGGCGGCCACGATTCCAAAATGTTGTGATAATTGTCGCCTCAGGGGAGATCCACCACGCCGTGACCGCGATACCACCACCACCGCCCAGCGCCGCCGCAGGCAGCCTCGCCGGCGCATCGCTGCCGCCGCGCGTGCGCAAGCTTCTCCGCGGCTTCTTCGATCACATCTCCAGCGACATCATCCAGTCGCTCAACGCGATGCTGCCGGAGTACGAGCAGGCCTTGTTCAAGCAGGCCGAACAGGCCCGCAGCGACAACCGCCAGGCTGAATTCTTCAGCAACCTGCGCGCGTTCCAGCGCAACCGCGGCGAGTTCGTCCCGCACTTCATGTTCGCGCTGGAAGCCGAACTGGCCGCCGTCCGCACGCCGCCGTCGCGCGCCCGCGCGCCCGCGCCGACCGGGCTCGAGTTCCGCACCCTGACCCTGGTGGAAGACGCCGCGATGGACGAGGAAATCGTCCTCAGCGACATCGCCCGCCGGCACGAGGTCCGTGCCTCCCAATCGCTGCTGCTGCTGGGCCAGCGCTTCGGCGCCCTCGGCGGCGCGCCCGCCTTCGACAACGAACGCCTGCCGATCGGACCGCAGGGCCTGTGCCGGATGCTCAAACTGGCCGCGCGCACCCTGGAGCTGGACCTGGAGGAGCGCCTGCTCCTCTATCGCACCTTCGACCACAAGGTGATGGGCAACTATCAGGAGTGGGCGGAAACACTGAACCAGTACCTGTCGCAGGAAGGCGTGCTGCCCGGCCTGATCTACCTGCCCCGGCGTACCCGGGCGGTGGATGCGGCCTCGCCCGCGCGCGCCGGCGCCGATGCGGCCCGCGCCGCCGGGCGCGCCGACGCGAACAGGCCGCTCACCGGCTGGCACGGTCCCTCCACGCCCTCGGCGTGGACCATCCCCACGCCCGCGCCCGGCGCCACCCCGCCGCCGCTTCCGGATGCCCCGGGCGGCCGGGGAGCGGCTGGCGACGGCCCCAGTTTCGAACTCCTGCAGCAACTGCTGGCGGTCCGGCGACAGGCGACCGCGCGCTTCAGCGAGCCGGCCGCCACCCGCTTCGCCGGAGCGGAAACCGGCGGCGCCGGCGCGCCGGCGGGAAACACCGCCGGTCCGGCCATGCCGGCGGCCGCGACCGCCGACGGCACCCGCAAGCTGGTGCCGACCCCGGAAGTGCTGTCCGCGCTGCAGGCCCTGCAGGGCACAGCCGCGCCACGCATCGAGGGCCAGCCCAAGCGGAGCCTGAAGGACATCCAGCAGGCGCTGGTCGCGCGGATGCGCCAACAGCATGGTGCCCAGGCCGCGCTGGCCGCGCCGGACTCGGACACCTTCGAACTGCTGGGCCTGCTTTACAACGAAGTCGAGCGCGAGGTGCGCCCGGAGTCGCCGGCCAGCGATCTGCTGACCCGCCTGCAGGTGCCGCTGGCGCAGGTCGCCTTGCGCGATCGCGAATTCTTCCTGCGTCCGGAACACCCTGCCCGCGAACTGCTCAACGCGGTGGCCGAATCCGGCGCCACCTGGCAGACCGACGATGATCTGGATCCGCGCCTGCTGCACCAGTTGCACCAGTCGGTGGACTTCGTGGTCAAGCACTACCAGGGCGACGAAGCGGTATTCGCCCAGGCCAACACCGAGGTGCAGCGGCATCTGGAAGCCGCGGCGCGCAAGGCCGAACTGGCCGAGCGCCGGCACATCGAGGCTGCACGCGGCAAGGAACGGCTGGAGATCGCCAAGCAGCGCGCGAGCGAAACCATCGAGACCGCCTTCAACGATCAGCAGCCGCCACGGTTCGTCCAGGCGCTGGTCAACCAGGCCTGGGCCGACGTGCTGACCCTGACCCAGTTGCGCCAGGGCGAGAACTCGGACGAGTGGACCGAGCAACTGCAGACCACCCTGCAGATCGTCGCCGCCACCACCGCGCCGGCGGACGCGCCCAAGGACTCGCAATTGCCGGCGCGGATCGAGAAGGCGCTGTTGCAGGTCGGCTACCACGAGGACGAGGCGCAGGCCATCGCCCGCCGCCTGTCCAGCGCCGACGGCGAGGACGATGGCACCTCGCGCACCGAACTGACCGCCAAGCTGAAGGCGCGCGCGCGCCTGGGCGAGCAGAACATGATCCGGCGCGAACCGATCCAGCCGCGCTCGCCCCGGGAACAGGAGTGCTACGACCTGCTCCGCTCGCTGCCCTACGGCACCTGGTTCGAATTCACCCTCAACCAGCAGGGCGACGTGCAGCGCCAGCGGCTGTCATGGTTCAGCCCGGTCACCGGCCACGCGCTGTTCGTCAACCAGCGCGGCCAGCGCACCGGCGAGCACACGCTGGACAGCCTGGCCCGGCTGATGGCCCAGGGCCAGGCGCAGGTCGTGACCGAAGACAAGGGCCGGTTGATCGATCGCGCCTGGAACGCCACGCTGCGCGCGCTGCGCAGCCTCACCGGAATGGGCAAGGCCGCGGACATCGGAGGAAACGGCGCATGATCCAGGAATTCCGCCGTGCCCGCCGCCGCAACGTGCCCGAGCCGGTCGCGGTGATGGATACCTTCACCGACCAGCTGGTCGGCCGCCTGGGCAATGTGTCCGAATCGGGCATGCTGCTGCTCGCCAGCGCGCCGGTGGTGGAGGACGCGATCTACCAGCTGCGTTTCCATCTTCGCCTGGGCGGCGGTCGCGAAGTGCCGATCGATGTCGGCGCGCACGTGCTCTGGATGGCCGAGGCCAACACGCCCGGACAGGGTTTCGCCGGCCTGCGGTTCCTGACCATCGAACCGGCTTCGCTGGAAACCCTGCGCGCGTGGGTGAACGCGCCCGGCACGGCCTGAGCGAACGTCACGGGAAAGGCGGGCGCGGATGCGGCAAAATGCGGGTTTCGCCCGCAAGAGCCGCCGCCATGAACGCCTCCGCCCCCCAGGCCACCGAACTCGTCCCGCTGTACGCCGAACACCTGGCGTTGATGAAGCGGCGCGCGGAGGAAGCGCTGGCGCGTGGCGGTTTCGATCACCTGGTCGTGCCCAGTGGCGGCCTGCACTACCAGGTGTTCGACGATCGCGACTATCCGTACGCGGTCAACCCGCAGTTCAAGGCCTGGCTGCCGCTGACGCGGGTGCCGGACAGCTGGCTGGTGTACACGCCCGGCCAGCGCCCGAAGGTGATCTACCACCAGCCCTTCGACTACTGGCACGTGGTACCCGCCGCGCCGACCGGCTGGTGGGTGGATCATTTCGACATCCAGATCATCCGCAAGCCCGCCGACGCGCTGGCGCTGCTGCCCGGCCCGGCGGCACGCTGCGCCATCCTCGGCGAACCGCAGAGCGCGCTGGGCGATTACCAACCCAACAATCCGGAAGCGGTGGTCAACTACCTGGAGTACCAGCGTTCGTACAAGTCCGCTTACGAAATCGCGCTGATGCGCGAGGCGCAGCGGTTGGCGGTGCGCGGGCATCGCGCGGCGGAAGCGGCATTCCGCGAGGGCAAGAGCGAATTCACCATCCACATGGCCTACTGCGCCGCGGTCGGCCAGGATCCCGCCGAACTGCCGTACGGCAACATCGTGGCGCTCAACGAACATGGCGCGGTGCTGCACTACATGGAACTGGATCGCCAGGCGCCCGCCGCCCCGCGCAGCTTCCTCATCGACGCCGGCGCCAGCTTCCACGGTTACGCCAGCGACATCACCCGCACCTACGCAGCCGATTCCGCCGGCGAATTCCAGGCCCTGATCGACGCGGTCGACCAGGTGCAGGTCGCGCTGGGCCAGGCGGTGCGCGCGGGCGTGGACTACAAGCAGCTGCACCTGGACGCGCACCTGCGCCTGATGGGCATCCTCAAGGATTTCGGCGTGCTGAAGGTGTCGCCGGAGGCGGCGCTGGCCAGCGGCGTCAGCTTCGCGTTCTTCCCGCACGGCCTGGGCCATCCGATCGGCCTGCAGGTACACGATGTGGCCGGTTTTGCCGAAAGCGATCGCGGCGGCCGCATCCCGCGTCCGGAAGGCCATCCCTACCTGCGCATGACCCGGGTGCTGGAACCGGGCATGGTGGTGACCATCGAGCCGGGCATCTACTTCATCGACATGCTGCTGGACGAAGTGAAGAAGAACGGCCACGCCGACAGCATCGACTGGGCGCGTGTGGATGCGTTCCGTCCCTACGGCGGCATTCGCATCGAGGACGAAGTCCTGTGCACCGACGGCGACCCGCTCAACCTGACCCGCCCGGCCTTCGCTGCGGATTGATGACCTTTCCCCCTGTGGGAGCGACGTAAGTCGCGATGCTTTTCCTGCCTCCGGGTAAGGATTCGCGACTTACGTCGCTCCCACACCACAGGTGAAGTCTGGACGAGTTTCAGCCGGCCATCGCCGCTTCGATTTCCTCGGCGCTGCGTGCCAGGCCATCGGTCAGCACACGGTGGCCGTCGGCGGTGATGACCACGTCGTCTTCCGTGCGGATGCCGATGCCGCGCCACTTCTCGGCGACACTGGTGTCGTCCTGCGATACGTACAGACCCGGTTCGATGGTGAAGACCATGCCCGGTTCCAGCAGCCGCGATTCGCCTTCGATGCGGTAGTCGCCGACGTCGTGCACGTCCAGGCCCAGCCAGTGGCCGGTCTTGTGCCGGTAGAAGCGGCGGTAGTGGCCCTCGGCGATATTGCGCTCCAGCGATCCCTTCAGCAGGCCCAGCCGCAGCAGGCCCTCGGTCAGCACTTCGACCGCGGCGAGATGGCCGGCTTCGTAGGGCACTCCCGGCTGCGCCTGCGCCAGCGCGGCCTGCTGGGCCTGCCCGACCAGGTCGTGCAGCGCGCGCTGCGCCGGACTGAAGCGACCGTTGACCGGGAAGGTGCGGGTGATGTCGCTGGCGTAGCCGCGGAACTCCGCGCCGGCGTCGATCAGGACCAGATCACCGTCCCGGGCGACGCCGTTGTTGGCGCGATAGTGCAGCACGCAGGCATTGGCGCCGGCGCCGACGATGCTGCCGTAGGCCGGCCAGGCGTCGTTGGCGCGGAACACCCGCTCCACGTCCGCCTGCAGCTCGTATTCGTGGATGCCGGGCCGGACCGTGCGCATCGCCGCGCGGTGCGCCTCGATGCTGATGTCGGCGGCCCGCTGCATCAGCTTGAGTTCTTCCTTCGACTTGAACAGGCGCAGGTCGTGCAACAGGTGGCCGAGTTCGAGGAATTCGTGCGGCGGCTGCGCGCCCTGGCGCACCTGCGCGCGTACGTGGCGGACCCAGCCAATCAGCTTGAGATCGAAATCGGCGTCGCGCCCGAAGTGGTAATACACCCGCGAGCGCCCTTCCAGCAGGCCAGGCAGGATTTCGTCCAGATCCTCGATCGGATAGGCATCGTCCATCCCGTAGTGCTCGACCGCACCTTCCTGCCCCGCGCGCGGGCCGTCCCAGCTCTCGCGCTCGGGATCGCGCTCGCGGCAGAACAGCAGCGTTTCGCCATGGCGGCGGCCGGGCACAAGCACCAGCACCGCTTCCGGTTCCGGAAAACCGCACAGGTACCAGAAATCCGAATCCTGCCGGTAGGGGTAATGGGTGTCATGGCTGCGCACGCGCTCGGGCGCGGCCGGCAGCACCAGGATGGCGTCGTTGCCGGCCATCCGCATCAACTGCCTGCGACGGCGGGCGAACTCGGCCGCGGCCAGGCCGGTCTCGGCCTTCATCAGTTCAGCCGCTTGCGGTGACGCGGCCCCATCACGCAATCGCCATGCAGCAGCAGCACCGCGATGCGCACGTATTCCTCGATCTCGGACAGCGCATCCTCGTCTTCCTGGTCGTCGCCGCCCTCCGGGCTGGCCTGGGCCAGCCGGGCCAGGTCCTGCAGCGCCTCGGCACCCTCTTCCGACAACGGCGGATGGGCGCCCGCGGCCAAACCGAAGCTGCCCAGGAAGCCCCGGCACCACGCGAACAGCGCGTCGGCGCGATCCACGGTGCTGGTCTCGTCGGGCAGCAGCAGTTCGAAGGCGAAGCTGCGATCTTCCAGTTGCGCCACGCTGGCCGTGCGCAGGCGATCCAGCGCGCTTTCCGGCTGCGGGGTCGGCAACTGCGGATCCGCCAGCGCTCGCGCGGGCCAGTCGGCCACGTCCGCGCCGCCGCCGGCGAGCCAGCCACACAGCGCGCCGTGGAGTTCGGCGGGGTCGGCGGCCAGGTGTTCCCGGCGCGAGGCTTCGCCGATTTCGGCGTAGGAAGGGAGATCGGACGGCTGGTGAGACATGGACTAACGCAATCCGCGAACGGAGTCGGACAGATCCCGAAGTGTAGCAATGAATTGCCCCCGGGCCGCTTGTTGTGCCTGTTCACCCGCCCCTACACTGGCCCATCTCCAGGCTCCGGACGGCTCCCAGCGACTTCATGCTCTGCGCACTCGCCGCCGTGACGCATCCCAGCTGGCCGCTGTCGGCGCGCCTGCCGCTGCTGGCGGTGGCGCTGCTGGTACTGGCCGGGGTCGCGCTGGTCGCCACCCGCCGGTACTGGCGACCGTGGCTGGATGCCCGGCGCGCGCCGCCGGAACCCCTGCGCACCGAGTCCACCCGCACCCGCGACGAACGCCTGAAGCTGGCGCTGTGGGCCTCGGGCGAGCACTTCTGGGACTACGACCTGGTCCAGCGCAAGCTGTACCGGATGCGCGCGGACGAGACCGCCCTGCATTCCTCCGACATCACCGTGTTCACCCGCCATGGCGAAGTGCCGCCGATCCATCCCGACGACATGCCGCTGGTGATGGAACGCCTGCGCCTGCACCTGCAGGGCAAGGCGCCGTTGTTCATGTCCGAGCACCGCATGGACATGGGCCAGAACGGCAACTGGATCTGGGTGCGCGCGCGCGGTCGCGTGGTCGAGCGCGATCCGGAAGGACGCCCGGTCCGCATCGCCGGCACCGCCCGCGACATCACGCTCAGCCGCAACGCCGAGTACGAACACCGCATCGCCGGCGAAGTGATGCGCAGCATGAACGAAGCGGTGGCGGTGCTGGACTGGGCGCACCACTTCATCACCATCAATCCCGCCTTCACCCGCATCACCGGCTACAACGAGGACGAAGTGCTCGACCGGCCGGCGCGGATGCTGGACAGCGACCAGCACGACGAGACGTTCTTCGAGCGCATGAACGCCGAGCTGCTGCATACCGGCCACTGGTCCGGCGAAGTGTGGAAGGTGCGCAAGGACGGCGAGGAAATCCTCTGCCGGATCGAGACCAACGTGGTGCCCGACGCGTCCGGCGAACGCCAGCTGTACGTGCAGGTGCTGACCGACATCACCGAGCAGAAGCGCGCCGAGCAGGAACTGCGCTACCTGGCCAACTACGACACCCTGACCAGCCTGCCGAACCGCTCGCTGCTGTCCGAGCGGCTGTCGCGCGCGATTGTCCGAGCGCGGCGCGAGCAGGGTCACGTCGCGGTGCTGTTCATCGATCTGGACCGCTTCAAGGACATCAATGATTCGCTCGGCCATGCCACCGGCGACCGCATCCTGCGCGCGGCCGCCTCGCGTGTGCAGCAGACCGTCGGCGCCCAGCACACCGTCGCGCGCCTGAGCGGCGACGAGTTCACGGTGGTGCTGGAGGACATCGACTCGCTGCAGGACGCCGAGCGGATCGCCCAGCAGATCATCGAAGCCTTCCGCACTCCGCTGAACTTCGGCGAACGCCTGGAAATGTCGGTGTCGCCTTCGATCGGCATCAGCCTGTACCCGCAGCACGCGCAGGTGCCGACCGAACTGCTCAAGCACGCCGACACCGCGATGTACCAGGCCAAGGCCATGGGCCGGCACACCTACCAGGTGTATTCGGAATCGATGGACGAGAAGACCCGCCATCGCGCCATCCTTGCCAGCGCGCTGCGGCGCGCGCTGGAGCGCAACGAGCTGTCGCTGGTGTTCCAGCCGCGGCTGGCGATCACCCCGCAGCGGATCACCGCGGTGGAAGCGCTGATGCGATGGGACAGCCCGGAGTTCGGCATGGTGTCGCCGGCGCAGTTCATCCCGCTGGCGGAGGAGTCCGGCCTGATCCTGGAGATTGGCGCATGGGCCCTGCGCGAATCCTGCCGGATCATGCGCAGCTGGCACGATCGCGGGCTGGAAGAACTGACCGTGGCGGTCAACATCTCGGCGATGCAGTTGCAGCGCGGCGACCTGCCGGCGGTGCTGGCGCGGATCCTGGCCGAGACCGGCATTCCCGCCGATCGGCTGGAACTGGAACTCACCGAGAGCGTGGTCATGGCCAACCCGGAACAGAACGCCGACACCCTGCGCGCCTGCCGGCGGCTCGGCATTTCCCTGGCCATCGACGATTTCGGCACCGGCTATTCCTCGCTGGCCTACCTGAAGCGTCTGCCGCTGACCACCCTGAAGATCGATCGCGAATTCATCGGCGATCTGCCCGACGACAGCGACGACGCCGCCATCACCAGCACCATCATCACCATGGGCCGTTCGCTGGCGCTGAAGGTCATCGCCGAGGGCGTTGAAACCTACGACCAGTTCGAATTCCTGCGCGATCACGGCTGCGACGAGGTGCAGGGCCACTGGGTTTCGCGGGCGCTGGAACCGGAACAGTGTTTGCAGTTCATCCAGGAGTACTACCCCGGTTCGGGCATCCGCGCGGTCTCCTGAACGGGGCGCCCGCCGGACGCCCTTGACCGGCCTCCGGCCCCGCCCCTATCGTGCCGCCCATGGACAACGCCGACCCGCTGGAACAGATTCGACGCCTCTCCGCGCGCATCCAGGCGCTGGCCGATCGTTGCCAGCAACTGGCCGACGAGAACCGCAGCCTGCGCCACCAGCAGGAACAACTGGTCGGCGAGCGTTCGCAACTGCTGGCCAAGAACGAACAGGCCCGCTCGCGGGTGGAAGCGATGATCAGCCGCCTGAAGTCCCTGGAGCAGCACACGTGAGCGCCAACGAGCCGGTCAGCATCCACATCCTCGATCGCGAGTACACCGTCGGCGTGGAGCCGGAGGAACGCAGCAGCCTGATGGCCGCCGCCAAGCTGCTGGACAGCAAGATGCGCGAAGTGCGCGGCAGCAACCGGATGGCGGCGGTGGACCGGGTCGCGGTCCTGGCCGCGCTGAACCTGGCACACGAATTGCAACAATTGCGCGACGAGCGCCATTTGCGCGATCGCGAATTCTCGCGCGCGCTCGACGATCTGCACCGCAGGCTGGACGAAGTACTCGACGCACCGCGTTAGTGCAGTGATCGCGCGGTGTCGCGAACCGCGACTGAATTGTGCCGACGAACGGACTAGGCAATTTCCGACGGGCCGCTATACTGGCGCCGCGTCCTCTGCTGTGAACGACAGCGCGCGCAAACATTCGCCTTGTCCCTTAATGACGACCACGGGATGGCAACGGTAGCCGGGAGTGCAGGTCCGCCTTCGCAGCGGGAAGCCCGATGGATATCCAGCCTTCCCACTTGAACCCCGGGTTCAAGGTCGTTTCGCGAGCATCGCCATGGCGGAGGACGTATTTTTTCCAGCGCAGCAGCGCCGTCAGTCGCGACCCGGCCGGTCTTGCCATCCACCTTCTGCCGGATTGCTTCGCGACGAAGCCGTCGTATCCGGACCGTCCTCCCGCGGCCGCGACTGACGGCGCTGCTGCCATTCCCGTGCTGTCATGCCCGCGTGGCACCCGCGCCGCGCCACCCGCCGTTCGCGCGTTTACGGGTCCTGGTGCTCTCGGCCTGGCGGCATCCGCTCCGCGCGCGGACGGCATGTCCCGCCCCCCCGATGACGGTACCGTCCGGCAAACGACCCGGAACCGGCCGCTTGGCTTAAAATTCCGGGCCATGGATTCGTCCCGCCCGCTCTCATGAGTTCAGATCGCGACGCGCTCCGGCGCGAACTGCGCCAGCGCCGCCGGGCGATTCCCGCCGCGCAACGCATCGCCGCCGCCGATGCGCTGGCCGAGCGGCTGCGCGCGCTGCCCTTCCTGCCCGCATCCGGCTATGCCGCCGGCTACTGGGCCATGGACGGTGAAATCGGCCTGCACAACTGGCAGTTGCGCCTGCCCGCGGGCCTGGTCTACTGCCTGCCGGTGTTGCGCGCGGACAATACCCTGGGCTTCGCGCCCTGGCGTCCCGGCGATGCGCTGGTCACCAACCGCTTCGGCATTCCCGAGCCCGACGTCGAGCCCGCCTCGGCGCTGGATCCGACCGAAATGGCGCTGGTGCTGATGCCGTTGGTGGGCTTCGATGGCGAGGGCCACCGGCTGGGCATGGGAGGCGGCTGGTACGATCGCAGTTTCGCTTTCCGCCAGCGCTCGAACCCGCCGCCCTGGTTGGTCGGAGTGGGTTTCTCCGCCCAGCGCATCGACACCCTGGCGCCTGCTGCCTGGGATGTGCAGGTGGATGCCATCTGCACCGAAAGCCAGACCCTGTTTCCGTCCCGCAGCCCCCACGGAATGCCCGCATGACCGCACGCAAGCGCTACTGGTTGATGAAGTCCGAGCCGGATGCCTTCTCCATCGACGACTTGCGGAAGGTGGGCGTGGAACCGTGGAACGGCGTGCGCAACTACCAGGCGCGCAATTTCATGCGCGACGGCATGCAGGTGGGCGACGGCGTGCTGTTCTACCACTCCAACTGCCCGGTGCCGGGCATCGTCGGCGTCGCCAAGGTGGCCAGCGCGGCCTATCCGGATCCGACCCAGTTCGACAGGAAGAGCGACTACTACGACCCCAAGAGCAAGCCCGAGGAACCGCGCTGGGTGCTGGTCGACGTCGCCTTCGAACGCAAGCTCAAGCGCACCATCCCGCTGGACGAGATCAAGCAGCAGGCCGACGCCCTCGGCGACGGCTTCGCCCTGATCGCCCGCGGCAACCGCCTGTCCGTCCTGCCGGTCACCGCCGCGCAGTGGAAACACCTCCTCTCCATGGAATGACCGTCGTGTCGCAGAACGAACACAAGCGCCTGGCCGGCGAAAAGGCCATCGATTTCGTCGAGGACGGCATGATCGTCGGCGTCGGCACCGGTTCCACCGTGGCCTACTTCATCGATGCGCTGGCGCGGATCAAGGATCGCATCGCCGGCGCGGTGTCCAGTTCCGAGCAGAGCACCGAGCGCCTGCGCCGGCATGGCATCGAAGTCATGGATCTCAACGCCACCGGCACCCTGTCCCTGTACGTGGACGGCGCCGACGAGTGCGATCCGCACAAGCGCCTGATCAAGGGCGGTGGCGCGGCGCTGACCCGCGAGAAGATCATCGCCGAGGCCAGCCGCAAGTTCGTCTGCATCATCGACCCGATCAAGCAGGTGCCGGTGCTGGGCAAGTTCCCGCTGCCGGTCGAGGTCGTGCCGATGGCGCGCAGCCTGGTGGCGCGCGAGATCCTGGCGATGACCGGCGGCCAGCCGGTCTGGCGCGACGGCGTGACCACCGACAACGGCAACTGGATCCTGGACGTGCACAACCTGTCCATCGTCGATCCGGTCGGCCTGGAACGCGAACTCAACCAGATCCCGGGCGTGGTCAGCGTCGGCCTGTTCGCGCGCCGCCCGGCGGACGTGGTGATCATCGGCGGCGAGCCGCCGCAGGTGCTGTAATCCCCTTTTCCGCCCGCGCCGCAGGAGGCTCCGCATGCTCAACCGTATTCTCGTCACCGGCCTGCTTTCCGTCGCCGCGTCGCTGGCGTTGAGCGGATGCGCCAGCGCCGACGGCCGCTGGGTGGAAATCGGCGGCCAGCGCTACCAGGTGGAAATCGCCGACGACGACGCCGAGCGCGCGCGCGGGCTGATGTTCCGCGACGTGCTGGCCGAGGGCACCGGCATGCTGTTCATCCACGACCGCGAGGAACCGCAGGCGTACTGGATGAAGAACACCCGCATCCCGCTGGACATCCTGTATTTCGACGACGAACGCAAGCTGGTCGCCCAGCGTCGTGACACCCCGCCCTGCTCGGCCGGCGACGCCTGCCCGTCCTATCCGAGCAACGCGCCGGCACGCTACGTGCTGGAACTGAATGCGGGCGAAGCCGAGCGCCTGAAGCTGCAGGACGGGGCTGAACTGCATCTGGGCAAGGACATCGCGCCGGCCCGCTAGGGCTTGATCGCGGCGGAAATTGGCCGCAGTCTGGCGTCATGGGGGATCGCCTCACATTGCCGGATTGGAGCAGCCTGGCGACCCGCGCCGACGAGGCGCTGCCGCTGCTGGAAACCGCGCTGCTGATCGCGCGCGACGAGTACCCCGATCTCGACGCGGATGCGTATGACACGATGGTGCAGGGCCACGTCTCGCACCTGCGCGCGGAAATCGACGCCATCGCGGCATGGCCGCTGAAGATGGCCGCGATCAACCGCCACCTGTTCGACGAACTCGGCTACAGCGGCGACCACGAGCAGTACTACGACCCGCGCAACAGCTATCTCAACCAGGTGTTCGAACGCCGCCTGGGCAATCCGATCTCGCTGGCGATGGTTCAGATGGAAGTCGCGCGCCGGCTCGGCGTACCGCTGGACGGGGTGTCATTTCCCGGTCACTTCCTGGTCCGCCTGCCGGTGGACGATGGCCTGCTGGTGATGGATCCGTTCAACGGCGGCCGCCCGCTCGGCGCCGACGAACTGCGCGAGCGGGCCCGACCACACCTGGGCGGCGACATTCCCGACGACAACGCGCTGTTGCGCATCCTCGACCCGGCCAGCCACCGCGCCATCCTGGTGCGCGTGCTGCGCAATCTGCACGGCGTGTACGCCGAACGCGACGAATGGGATCGCGCCGCGCGCAGCGCCGACCGCGTGCTCAAGCTGATTCCCGACCAGGCCGACGCCCTGCGTGATCGCGGCATGGCCTACCTGAAGATGGAACACCTCGGCGGGGCCCGCCAGGACCTCGCGCGCTACCTGCAACTGGCTCCCGAAGCCACCGACGCGGTCGAACTGCGCGAACGCCTGGTGGAACTGAATGCCACGCCGCCGGCGAGGATGCATTGAGGGCCGGGATTCGGGATGACCGGCCGTGCGGCCGTTGAAAAACCGGGATTCGGGATTCGGGATTCGGGATTCGGGATTCGGGATTCGAAGCTTTGCCTTTTCTCCCCCTTTGAAAAAGGGGGATTAGGGGGATTTGGCTTTGGGTGCGAAGAGCAAAATCCCCCGTCACCTGCTTCGCAGGCGCCCGCCCCCTTTTTCAAAGGGGACTCCAGGATCGGAATCTTCCGTTGCGCATCGCGTAGAGCGGAGCTTGCTCCGCTGCCCTGGACGTCGATCGCTCGTCTCCGACGTCACGCGAAGCCGGGCAAACCCCGCGCTACGGCACCTCGACCATCTCGAAGTCGTCCTTGGTCACGCCGCAGTCCGGGCAGGTCCAGGTGTCGGGAATGTCCTCCCAGCGGGTGCCGGGGGCAATGCCCTCTTCCGGCAGCCCCTCCGCCTCGTCGTAGAGGAAGCCGCAGACCACGCACATCCAGGTGCGGTAGGTGGTGGCGGTAGCGTCGGTCATCGGATAATGCGGGTCGGTGGGCCGTCCATTGTCCCACTCCCGTTCCCGCACCGGAAGTTTCGCCGATGAATTCCCCCTGGCCCGCCGGCGGCCCCGCGCCGCGCGGCCTGTACCTGATCACCCCCGACGAGGCCGACACCGCGCGGCTGCTGGCGCGGGTGGAACCGCTGCTCGCCGAAGGTGTCACCTGGCTCCAATACCGGCACAAGGGCGCCGACGCGGCGCTGCGCGGCCAGCAGGCGAGCGCGCTGCAGGCGCTGTGCGCGCGTGCCGGCGTGCCGCTGATCATCAACGACGACGCGGCGCTGGCGCTGGCGGTGAACGCGGCCGGCGTGCACCTGGGCGAGGACGACGGCGACATCGCCGCCGCCCGCGCGTTGCTGGGCGAGGCGGCCATCGTCGGCGCATCCTGCTATGACGAACTCGATCGCGCCCGGCGCGCGGTCGCCGCGGGCGCCAACTACGTGGCGTTCGGCGCGTTCTTCCCCACCCGCAGCAAGGCCACCACGCGCCGGGCCACGCCCGCGCTGCTGGCCGACGCCGCCGTTCTGGGCGTGCCGCGGGTGGCGATAGGCGGCATAACCCCGGACAATACACCTGCCCTGGTCGCCGCCGGAGCGGATCTGGTGGCGGTCATCGGCGGCGTGTTCGAGGCCGCCGACCCCATCGGGGCGGTGCGCGCCTACCGGCGAAGCCTCGCCGCCTGACCGGCGGCCTGCTGTGGGAGCGACGCCCGTCGCGATGAAGCTTTCCCCGGCGTTCCTTCGCGGTCCAGGCCGCTCCCACCGGACGCCCTCCTGCCTGTTTGGAATCCAGATGAACCACGATCAGTCCCACGCCCTGTTCTCCCGCGCCCAGCAACTGCTTCCCGGCGGCGTCAACTCGCCGGTGCGCGCGTTCAAGTCGGTCGGCGGCGAGCCCTTCTTCGTGCAGCGCGCCGACGGCGCCTTCCTGCATGACGTGGACGGCAACCGCTACATCGACTACGTGGGTTCGTGGGGACCGATGATCGTCGGCCACAACCATCCGGCCGTGCGCGAAGCGGTCCAGGCCGCCATCCAGAACGGCCTGTCGTTCGGCGCGCCGTGCCCGGCCGAGGTCACCATGGCCGAGACCATCACCCGCCTGGTGCCGTCCTGCGAAATGGTGCGCATGGTCAACTCCGGCACCGAGGCCACGCTGTCGGCGATCCGGCTGGCGCGCGGCGCCACCGGCCGCAACCGGATCGTCAAGTTCGAAGGCTGCTACCACGGCCATGGCGATTCGTTCCTGGTCAAGGCCGGCAGCGGCATGCTGACCCTGGGCGTGCCGACTTCGCCCGGCGTGCCCGCGGGCCTGAGCGAACTGACCCTGACCCTGAGCTACAACGACTTCGAGGGTGCGACCGCGCTGTTCGAGCAATACGGCAGCGAAATCGCCTGCCTGATCATCGAGCCGGTGGTCGGCAATGCCAACTGCCTGCCGCCGCGCGAAGGCTATCTCCAGCATCTGCGCGCGCTGTGCACGCGGCACGGCGCGCTGCTGATCTTCGACGAGGTGATGACCGGCTTCCGCGTCGCCCTCGGCGGCGCGCAGGCGCACTACGGCATCACCCCGGACCTGACCACCTTCGGCAAGGTCATCGGCGGCGGCATGCCGGTGGGCGCCTACGGTGGCCGCCGCGAACTGCTCTCGCAGATCGCCCCGGCCGGCCCGATCTACCAGGCCGGCACGCTCAGCGGCAATCCGGTGGCGATGGCCGCCGGCCTGGCGATGCTGGAACTGATCCAGGCACCGGGTTTCCACGCAGGCCTGGCGGACGCGACGAATGCGCTCTGCGATGGCCTGGAGGCCGCCGCGCGCGAAGCCGGCGTGCCGTTCTCCACCACCCGTGTCGGCGCGATGTTCGGCATGTTCTTCACCGACCAGTACGTGGACACCTACGCGCAGGCCGTGGCCTGCGACATCGGCGCGTTCAACCGCTTCTTCCACGCGATGCTGGAACGCGGCGTGTTCCTGGCGCCTTCGGCGTTCGAGGCCGGCTTCATGTCCAGTGCGCACGACGCCGCGATCATCGAGCAGACCGTCGCCGCCGCGCGCGAGGCATTCAAGGTGGTGGCCGCCGGATGATGGTGCCGCCGCGGATCGAGCGGGTGCTGTTCGACTTCGATGGCGTGCTCGCGCACTACCATCACGAACAGCGCATCGCCCACCTGGCCGCCCACGCCGGCGCGGAGCACGAACGCGTGCGCGAGGTGCTGTTCACCTCCGGCCTGGAAACCGAGTACGACGGCGGCCGGATCAGCACGGAGCTGTATCTGTCGCGCCTGGGCGAAGGCATCGCCCGGGCGATCGACGAAGACACCTGGATTGCCTCGCGGATGGCCGGCAGCCACGCCGACACGGCGGTACTGGACCAGATCCTGGCCCTCGACGCCAGCCTGGAACTGGGCGTGCTCACCAACAACGGCCTGCTGATGGCGCGGGCCATCCCGCGCATCGTCGCGCCCATCCATCCGCGACTGGAAGGCCGCGTGATCTGCAGCGGCGCCCTGCAACTGCGCAAGCCGGAGCCGCGCATCTACACGCTGGCGCTGGCGCAACTGGGATGGGACGCCGCGAGCACGCTGTTCGTCGACGATGTGTTCGCCAATGTCCAGGGCGCCCGCAGTGTGGGCCTGCACGCGGAAACCGTCACCGACGCCGCCAGCCTGCGGCAGGTGTTCAGGCGTTACCGGTTGGCCTGAGCATCGCCGGATACCTGTAGGAGCGACGTCAGTCGCGACCGCAATACATACGACGCCCGGACAGATTCTCATCACGCGGACATTTGCGGACCGACAAGCTTCCCGCGTTATCGTCCGTGCCTCGGCGCACGCCCTGGTCGGATTTTCCGGGATGCTCCAGCTCAACGGTCGCGACTGACGTCGCTCCTACATTTCTCCGCCTACTTGCCCACAAATTGGCGAAGCGCGGCATGCAGGCGCTTGCAGCCCTCGGCCAGCTCGTCGTCGTGGATGTTCAGCGCCGGCACGAAACGGAGCACGTCCGGGCCGGCCTGCAGCAGCAGCACGCCCTGCGCGGCGGCCAGGTCGAGGATTTCGCCGGCGCGTCCGGCGAAGGCCGGCTTCAGCACCGCGCCGAGCATCAGGCCACGGCCGCGCACCTGCGAGAACAGGCCCAGTTCGGCGTCCATCTCGGCGAGCGCCTTGCGCAGCGCCGCCGACTGGCGGGCGACGTTGTTGGCGATGGCCGGCGCGGCCAGCTTGCGCAGCGCGACCCGCGCCACCGCCGCGGCCAGCGGATTGCCGCCAAAGGTGGTGCCGTGCGCGCCGAACTGCATCGCCTCGGCCACCTTCGGGCCGGCCAGCATCGCGCCGATCGGGAAGCCGCCGCCCAGCGCCTTGGCCAGGGTGACGATGTCCGGGGTCACGCCATCCTGCCAGTGCGCGAACAGGGTGCCGGTACGGCCCATGCCGGACTGGATCTCGTCCAGTACCAGCAGCGCGCCGTGGTGATCGCACAGCTCGCGCACCGCGCTGAGGAAGCCGGGCGCGGCCGGCATCACCCCGCCCTCGCCCTGGATCGGTTCCAGCATCACCGCGGCGACATCACCGGCCGCCATCGCGATTTCCAGCTGGGTGAGGTCATTGAAATCCACATAGCGGAAACCGCCGGGCAGCGGTTCGTAGCCTTCCTGGTACTTGGGCTGCGCGGTCGCGGTCACCGTCGCCAGCGTGCGGCCATGGAAGCTGCCACGGAAGGTGACGATGACGCGCTTGTCCGGCGCCCGTCCCTGGCCGGCCGCCCACTTGCGCACCAGCTTGATCGCCGCCTCGTTGGCCTCGGCGCCGGAATTGCACAGAAACACGCGGCTGGCGAAGCGCGACGAGGCCACCAGTTCCTCGGCCAGGCGCAACGGCGGCTCGCTGTGGAAGACGTTGCTGGTGTGCCACAGCTTGCCGGCCTGCTCGACCAGCGCCGCCACCAGATCGGGATCGTTGTGGCCCAGGCCGCACACGGCGATACCGGCGGACAGATCGATGTATTCGCGGCCTTCGCTGTCCCAGATGCGCGCGCCCTGGCCACGATCCAGGATCAGCTCGCGCTGGCGATAGATGGGCAGGTAGTACTGCTTGCCCTTGGCGAGCAGGTCGGAGGCGGGGCTGGCGGTCATGGCGTCGGCGGGCGGGCGGGACAAGAGCGATATTGTCGCTGATTTCCCCCCGATCGGCGGTCCCCGCGGGCCGCCGGCGCCGTCATCCCCGGCGGCGTCGGCAAGGCTCGCGCCGGCATGCGCCGGAACGGGCGTTGCGGATCAGGCGAAATCGATCGCGTCGGCCGGCACCGCCCGGATCCGCGGTCCGAAACTGGTGATGTCCGGCAGGGTGGCGTTGTGGTGCGTGCGGATCTGCGCGGCGCTGGCGTGCGCCTTGTCATGGGTGGTGTGCGCGTCCGCCGCCAGCGTCACCGCATAGCCGTGCGCGGCCGCGCTGCGGGTGGTGGTATCGACGCAGAACTCGGTGGCGTAGCCGCAGATCACCAGTTCCTCCACACCCAGGAAAGCCAGCACTTCGTCCAGCCCGGTACGCAGGAACGAATCCGGCGTGCTCTTGCGGATGCGGCGATCGCCATCGACGACGTCGAGCCGCGGATCCAGTTGCCAGCCGGACGATTCCGGCTCCATCCCGCCCGCGCGCTCGTGCTGCACGTGGATCACCGGCACGCCGCGCGAGCGCGCGCGCCCGGCGAGCGCATTGATGCCGGCGATCACGCCGTCCGCGTCGGCCGGTGGCGGGCTGGTCTCGAACAATCCACGTTGCACATCAATCACCAGCAGTGCCAGGCTCATCATGCATCCGTCGTGTCATCGCGGGAGCACAGCTTCCCCGATCTGGATGGCGAATCCAAGTGCGTCGCGCGCGCCCGCGACCGCCATCATCGAGGTCGCGTTCACCATACGCCGACGTTTGCCATCGACATCCACGGCTCCTGCGGCGGCAATGCCGCGCCCTTCTGCAACAGCTCGATGGAAATCAGATCGGGCGTGCGCACGAACGCCATGCGGCCATCACGCGGCGGGCGGTTGATGGTGATGCCCAGCGACTGCAGGTGCGCGCAGGTGGCGTAGATGTCGTCGACCTCGAAGGCCAGGTGGCCGAAGTTGCGGGCGCTGCCGTAGTCCTCGTCCGAACCCCAGTTGTAGGTCAGTTCGATTTCCGACTCGGGATTGGCCGGCGCGCCGAAGTAGACCAGGGTGAACTTGCCGGCCTCGTTGTCCATGCGGCGCGTCTCGCGCAGGCCCAGGCCCTCGGTGAAGAACTTGCTGGTGGCGTCCAGATCGTGGACGCGGATCATCGCGTGCAGGTATTTCATGTCGTTCTCGTGAATCGTTGTTGCGGTTCAATGGGGGATGGCGGAACGCCGGGGCCGGCAGGCCCAGGCTAGGCCGAGCAGGCAGGCCAGGATCAGCACGCTGTACTCCATGCCGTTGCGGCCGAGACCGACCACGAACCAGCCTTCCTGCGCGTGCACCAGCCAGATGCCGCAGGCGTAGATGACGGCGAACACCAGCGCCAGCGGGGTCACCCAGCGACCCCAGGCGAGCAGCAGGGTAGCGGAGAGTTCGAATCCGGTGATGAACCAGGCGATACCCGCGCCGAAGGGAAACCCTTGCGCGTCCAGGAACTGCCCGAACGGTGCCACGCCTCCCGCGCCCAGGCGGGCCGCGCCATGGATGAAGAGCAATGCCGCCAGCACGCAGCGGATCAGGGTCAGTCCTTGCCGGAAGGAGGCGGCGTCGGCGGTCATCGGGATGCTCCGGTGGAAAAGACGTTCTGGAAAAGTGGCCTGGACCTTCAGGAAGCGATATGGCAGTGCGGGCGCAGGCGCGCGGCCAGCCCATCCAGATCGGTGCGCACGGCCGGTGCCGGCAGCCCCTGCGGATAAAGCCGGAACAGGCCATCGCGATACTGGCGCGGCTGCACATGCAGATGCACGTGCGGAACTTCCTGCCCGCCGGCATGGCCGTTGGACTGCCACAGGTTGAGGCCGGGTGGATCGAATTCCGCCCGCAGCGCCTGTGCGACCCGCACCGCCATCCGCATCAGCGCGGCGGCGGTGTCCGGCGCCAGTTCGTAGATCGTCTCGACATGCGCGCGCGGCACCACCAGCACATGCCCCGGCACCGGCTGGCGCAGATCCAGGAACGCCACCACGTCGGCATCCTCGGCCACCCGGCTGGCCGCGGCCCGACCTTCGAGGATGGCGCAGAAGATGCACGTCATCAGGGATCCAGGAACAGGTCCGGCAACAGCGGCTGGGAAGGATCCACGGCGTAGCCGGAGAAATCCTCGACGCCGGCTTCTCGCAGCACGTTCTCGTCGATCAGGAAATGCCCGTGGAAACCCGCCGCCGGCCGGGTGAGCACGGCATGCGCGGCGTCGGCGACGATGGCCGGGGTGCGGCAACGCGGAATCTCGACGCCGGGAATCATGTTCAGGGCGTCGGTGGCGATGATCGTGCGCGGCCACAGCGCGTTGACCGCCACGCCCTGCGGACCGAACTCGCCGGCCAGGCCGAGGGTCACGAAGCTCATGCCCATCTTCGCCAGGGTGTAACCGGTGTGCGGCGTCCACCAGCGCGAATCCAGCGACGGCGGTGGCGCCAGGGTGAGGATGTGCGGATTGGCCGCCTGGCGCAGGTACGGCAGGCACGCCTGCGCGCACAGGAAACTGCCGCGCGCATTGACCTGGTTCATCAGGTCGAAGCGCTTCATCGGCGTGTCCAGCACGCCGGCCAGCCAGATCGCGCTGGCATTGTTGACCAGGATGTCGATGCCGCCGAAGGCGTCCACGGTCGCGGCCACCGCCGCGCGCACGTCGTCCTCCTCGCGGATGTCGCATTTCAGCGCCAGGCCCTGCCCGCCCGCCTCGGTGACCGCCTGCGCCGCGCTGTGGATGGTGCCCGGCAGCTTCGGGTTGGGGACCGAGGACTTGGCCGCGATCGCCACGTTGGCGCCGTCGCGCGCCGCGCGCAAGGCGATCGCCAGGCCGATGCCGCGCGAGGCGCCGGTGATGAAGAGAGTCTTGCCCTGCAAGCTGGCCATGGAAGTCCTGCGTCCGCCGATGGAAATGGGATGCCTTTCAGGATACCCCGGCCGGGCGGCGGGCCGGCGGCGGCGGGACGAAGCGTCCGGATACGGGGCCGGGAGCACGTCGCCAGCCACGTTTCACGTTGAAAGTCCACGCCCATCAGACGGGATGCCAGTCATGAACGGCCGCCTATAATCCGGGCGATGAATCCGTCCTGGTTCGACTCGCTGCTGGCCTGGATCAGCGCACATCCGGTGGCCGCGGGGGCGGTGATCTTCGCGATCGCCTTCTGCGACGCGGTGATCATCCTGGGCGCCATCGTGCCGGCGCTGCCGCTGCTGTTCGCGGTCGGCGTGCTGATCGGCCTGGGCGAGATCTCCGGCCCCTATGCGCTGATCTGCGCCGCCATCGGCGCGCTGGCTGGCGACGGCACCAGTTTCTGGGTTGGCCACCGCTGGGGGCCGCAACTGCGCCGTCACTGGCCTTTCAGCCGCTATCCGCAGTTGCTGGACCGGGGCGAGGTGCTGTTCCGCCGCAACGCCATCAAGAGCATCCTGATCGCCCGCTACGTCGGTCCCATCCGGCCGTTCGTGCCGGCGGTGGCCGGCATGCTGCGGATGCCGATGAAGCGCTACCTGCCGGCCAGCCTGCTGGCGGCGGTTTCGTGGGCGGCCCTGTTCCTGCTGCCGGGCTGGATATTCGGGCACGCCTACGACGCGGTGGCCGCGGTCGCCGGCCGCCTGGGCCTGGTGCTGGGCCTGTTGCTGGTGGTGCTGGCCCTGGCCTGGGCGCTGGTGCTGTACAGCTACCGCTGGTTCGCCGCCCATGCCGATGCGCTGCTGGCGCGCGCGCTGGCCTGGTCGCACGCGCATCCGGTCATTGGCCGCTATTCGGCGGCGGTGTTCGATCCCGGGCGCCGCGAGTCGGTGCCGCTGGCGCTGCTGGCGATCCTGCTGCTGGCGATCGTCTGGGTGTGGTTCGCCTTCCTGGTCATCGTCATCGGCCACGGCGAGCCGCTGGGCATCGATCTGGCCGTGCACGAACTGATGCAGGTGCTGCGCAATCCGCTGGCCGACCAGCCGCTGGCCGCGATCGCCTCGCTCGGCGACGAGCAGGTGCTGGCGCCGGCCTCGCTGCTGGTGCTGGTGTACCTGTGCTGGCGCCGACGCTGGATGGCGGCGGCGCACTGGCTGGCCGCGCTGGCGTTCGGCCTCGCGCTGACCGCGTGGCTCGGCGCCTCGGTCGATATTCCCAAGCCGCCGTCGGTCAGCAGCGGTTTCGGCTTCCCGTCCATCGCGGTGACGATGGCGACCATCACCTTCGGTTTCTTCGCGGTGCTGATCGCGCGCGAACTGCCGGGCCGCCAGCGGGTCTGGCCATATCTGGTCTCGGGAATAGTGGTCGCGCTGATCGGTTTCGCCCGCATCTACCTGGGCGCGCACTGGCTCAGCGACATCATCGGCGGCATGTTGTTCGGCATCGTCTGGCTGCTGGTGCTGGGCATCGCCTACCGGCGGCGCATGGTGCGCTCGTTCTGGATCACCCCGTTGGGCTGGCTGTTCTACGGCGCCTTCGCCGTCGCCGCGCTGTGGCACGCGCCGCGCAACGTGGATCGCATGCTGGCGCAGTTCGAGACCCCGGTGATGGTGCGGGCGATGGCGATGGACGACTGGTGGCGGGAAGGCTGGCAACGACTGCCGGCGCGCCGCAACGAGTTCGACGACGAACAGCGCTGGCCGCTGGACGTGCAGGTGGCCGGGCCGCTGGCGCCGCTGCAGGCGCGACTGGAAGCGGCCGGCTGGCGGGCGCAGCCGCAGGCCGGCTGGGAGGACGCGCTCAACCTGCTGGATACCGATCTGTCCCCGGCCGAGCAGCCGGTGCTGCCGGCCACCCTGGATACCCGCGCCGAGAGCCTGCTGATGGTGCGCGACGGCGCCCAGCCCGGCCTGCGCTTCGTGCTGCGGCTGTGGCCGGCGAACACGCTGCTGCAACCGGGCGACACCCCGCTGTGGATCGGCAGTGCGCAGGTGTTGAAGCACCAGCAGGCGTTCCGGCTGGTGGGCGTGTGGCGCCCGTTGCGCGAAGCCGATGCGGCACTGCTCGCAGTGAGTGCCGCCACCGCGCCGATGCAGCACCGGATCGAACCGCACCCGCAATCGAAACTGCCGGTGCTGCGCGTACGCACGGATGCCGTGCCGATCGCTCCGCCGGAACCTGCCGCCAGGAAACCTTGAGCCTGATCAGGCGATCGCCGCGAGCAGCCGATCCAGGCGCACGTGCGGATTGTCTTCCTGCAGCAGCATCGCCCGCTGCTGCGCGCTGAGCGGAAGCAGTTCCGCCAACCGCCATCCCACCCACGCGGCGCTGTCCATCTGCGCCGGGGTGATCCGCGCCAGATCCGCGCCGGCCTGTTCGAGCAGGCTCTGCAGCAGCGTCGCCAGCAGGCCGTGCTGGGGTTGCAGTTCGTCGTCGGGCTCGGGCTCGCACCACTGCACTTCGCCCATCACCAGGCCGTTGTCGCGCACGCGGGTGCGGATGACCCGGAACCGGCGCGCGCCGCGCACGCGCAGGGCGAGCAGGCCGTCGGGGCCGGTATCGAAGTCCTCGATCATGGCCTCGGTGCCGTAGGCGGCCGGCACCGCGGGCTGCCCCGCTTCCTCGCCTTCCAGGATCAGGCAGATGCCGAAACCGCGACCGGATCGCCCGCAATCGCGCACCAGGTCCAGATACCGCCGCTCGAATACCCGCAAGCCCAGGCCCGCACCGGGCAGCAACACGGCATGCAGGGGGAACAACGGCAGGATTTCGGTCATCGGATCTCCGTCAACCACGGTCCAGGGTGGCGTATCGGAATCCATCCACGGAACAGTCATCGACACTGGGCGGTGGTGGGGCGGGATCCACCCTACGCGGTTTCCCGCAGCGCCGCCAGGAAGCGGCGCGGCGCGCCGTCGAAGCCGCCGTTGGACATGAACACCACGTGGTCGCCCGGGCGCGCGATCGACCGCAGCGCGGCGATCAACGCCTCCACGTCCGGCACCGTGCGCGCGTCGCCGCGGATCGCGTCGACCACCTTGCCGGCGTCCCACGGCAATTCCGGCCGGTGCAGGAATACCACCGCGTCGGCCAGCGCCAGCGATGGCGCGAGCGCATCGGCGTGCGCGCCCAACCGCATCGAATTGCTGCGCGGCTCCATCGCTACCACGATGCGTGCGTCGCCCACCTTCGCCCGCAGTCCTTGCAGGGTCGTGTGGATGGCGGTGGGATGGTGGGCGAAATCGTCGTACAGGGTGATGCCGTCCGCCTCGCCGATGACTTCCAGCCGCCGCTTGACGCTGCGGAAATGCGCCAGCGCCGGCATCACCGTCGCCGGGTCCACGCCGACCGCGTGCACCGCGGCCAGCGCGGCCAGTCCGTTGAGCACGTTGTGGCGGCCCAGCAGCGGCCAGCGCACTTCACCGAGTTCGCGGCCCTGGTGGCGCACGGCGAAGACGCTGCCGTCCTCGCGGATCAAGCGCGCGCTCCATTCCAGCGCGGGATCGAAGCCGAATCGTTCCACCGGCGTCCAGCACCCCATCGCCAGCACTTCGGCCAGGCGCGCATCCTCGCCGTTGACGATCAGGCGGCCGCGGCGCGGTACCGTGCGGACCAGATGATGGAACTGGCGCTGGATGGCGGCCACATCGGGAAAGATGTCGGCGTGGTCGTATTCCAGGTTGTTGAGGATCGCCACCAGCGGCCGGTAGTGGACGAACTTGCTGCGCTTGTCGAAGAACGCGGTGTCGTACTCGTCCGCCTCCACCACGAACTCGCGGCCCTGGCCCACCCGCGCCGACACGCCGAAGTCCTCCGCCACGCCGCCAATCAGGAAACCCGGCGAGCGTCCGGCCGCTTCCAGCAGGTAGGTCAGGATGGTGGTGGTGGTGGTCTTGCCGTGGGTGCCGGCCACCGCGAGGGTGTCGCGGCCGGGCAGCACGCGCTCGGACAGCCACTGCGCGCCGGAGGTGTAGCGGCGGCCCTCGTCCAGCACCGCCTCGACCGCGTCGTTGCCGCGCGAGAGCGCGTTGCCGATGACGATCTCCTCGCAGTCCGGCGAGATGTTGTTTGCCTGGTAACCCTGCGCCAGCGCGATGCCGAGGTTCTCCAACTGCGTGGACATCGGCGGGTAGATTGCCTGGTCGCTGCCTTCGACCTCGTGCCCCAGCTCGCGGGCGAGCGCGGCCACGCCGCCCATGAACGTGCCGGCAATTCCCAGAATGTGGATCTTCAAGACGACGTTTCCGTGGTGAACGACGAGACTTTAGCCCAGTGCTCCCCTTTCGGCACGCCGGTGCGCCAGCGGCGGTGCGGCCCGGCGCGCGGACGATGCAACCGGGGCGGGAGGCCCGGGCCAGCGAGACAGGGAGCGCGTTATCAGCGGCGTTCCGCCGCCTCGCGGTGGGCCGCCATGCAATCACACAGCGGCCGCAGCCGTGCGGAAGCCGGCCTCAGCCGACTTCCTTGGCCGGCGCCAACGCCTCGATCAGGCGGCTGAACACCTCGTCCAGCGAACCGACGCCATCGACGACGGTGAGCTGGCCGTGCTGGCGGTAGTACTCGATGACCGGCGCGGTCTGGCTGGTGTACTTGTCCAGGCGGTTGCGGACCACGTCCGGGGAATCGTCGTCGCGGCCCTCGGCCTTGGCGCGGCCGGCGATGCGTTCCACCAGCAGATCGGTGGGGACTTCCAGTTGCACCGCGAAATCCATCGGCTGGCGGATCCGCTCCAGCAGCACGCCCAGGGCGTCGGCCTGGACCAGGTTGCGCGGGTAGCCGTCGAGGATGAAACCGTTGGCGGTGTCCGGACGGGCGAACCGATCCTCCAGCATGCCCAGCAGGATCTCGTCGCTGACGAAATCGCCGCGCGCCATGATTTCCTTGGCCTGCACGCCCAGCGGCGTGCCCGCCGCGACTTCCGCGCGGAGCAGATCACCGGTGGAAATGTGGGGAACCTGCAGATATTCCTTCAGACGCGCCGCCTGAGTGCCCTTGCCCGACCCGGGGGGGCCCAGTAGAACCAATCGCATTGTGTAACTCCCGAACTAGAATCCTGCTGGCGGTGCCGGGCGGCGGGATCCCCCGCGCCTCGCTGCACCGCGTCATCTGTGTGAAGCTTACCGCATCCCAGCAACCCGGAACGTACCCCCCATGTCCCAGGGCACCCTACTTTATGCGCAGTCCGGCGGTGTCACCGCCGTCATCAACGCCACCGCCGCGGCCGTCATCGGCGAGGCACGCGCCCGTAAAATCAAGGTCTTGGCGGCCCGCAACGGCATCCTCGGCGCCCTGCGCGAGGAGCTGATCGACACCAGCAAGGAGTCCGCCGCGGCCATCCGCGCGCTGGCCCAGACCCCCGGCGGCGCGTTCGGCTCATGCCGGGTCAAGCTGAAGTCGCTGGAGGCCGACCGCGCCCGCTACGAACGCCTGCTGGCGGTATTCAAGGCCCACGACGTGCGCTGGTTCCTCTACAACGGCGGCAACGACTCGGCCGATACCGCGCTCAAGGTGTCGCAGTTGGCCAAGGCCTTCGACTACCCGTTGACCTGCATCGGCGTGCCCAAGACGGTCGACAACGATCTGGCCGTCACCGACACCTGCCCGGGCTTCGGTTCGGCCGCCAAGTACACCGCGGTATCCGTGCGCGAGGCGGCGCTGGACGTGGCGGCGATGGCCGAGACCTCCACCAAGGTGTTCGTGTACGAGGCCATGGGCCGCCACGCAGGCTGGCTGGCCGCGGCCGCCGGCCTGGCCGGGCAGTCGCCGGACGACGCGCCCCAGATCATCCTGTTCCCGGAGCGCGCCTACGACGAGACGGCGTTCCTGGCCCAGGTGAAGAAGGTCGTGGCCAAGGTCGGCTGGTGCGTGGTGGTGGCCAGCGAGGGCATCCAGCACGCCGACGGCCGCTTCGTCGCCGACGCCGGCGGCGGCAAGGATTCGTTCGGGCACACCCAGCTCGGCGGCGTGGCGTCCTATCTGGCCGGCCGGGTCAAGGACCAGTTGGGCTTCAAGGTCCACTGGACCCTGCCCGACTACCTGCAGCGCTCGGCCCGCCACATCGCCTCGAAGACCGACTGGGAACAGGCCCAGGCGGTCGGCAAGGCCGCGGTCCAGTACGCGCTGAAGGGACAGAACGCGGTGATGCCGGTGATCGTGCGCACGTCCGACGCGCCGTACCGCTGGAAGATCGAAGCCGCGCCGCTGGAAAAAGTCGCCAACCACGAAAAGAAGATGCCGAACGGCTTCCTGCGCAAGGACGGCTACGGCATCACCGCCGCCGCGCGCAAATACCTGGAGCCGCTGATCCGCGGCGAGGCCTATCCCGAGTTCGGCCGCGACGGCCTGCCGAAGTACGTCGCGCTGAAGAACGTGGCGGTGAAGCAGAAGCTGCCGAATTGGGAGGGGTGAACGGGAGATGGCGTCCGCGATGAAACATCGTGGCGCCGTCTTCCTGCTCGTTTCCTTGTTCATCGTTCAATGACGCGGGTGGGACCAAGTCCCACCGTCGCCCCAAACTTCGGCGTGATATCCCCTATGCAGTTCCCCACGCCTGCGCTAGCCTGCGCGCGGGGAAATCTGGAGGGGAAACCCGATGTCGACGGTTCGCGCCTTGCCGGCGCTGGCGTTGCTGTGCGCGTCCGCCGTCGCTGGCGCCGTCACGCCGGGTCAGGCGATTCCCTCCATTCCCGCGGTTCCACCCTCGGCGCCCGTCACGGTACCGGCCTGCCCGCCATCCGAAGGCGCAGAGCTGGAGCTCGCACTCGCGGACACCTTGAATTCCGCCCGCACCCAACGCGGCGAACGCTTTCGCCTGACGCTTGTCGAGCCCGTGATCACTTCCGACGGCACCTTGCCCGCCGGCACCGCCGGCGTCGGTGAAGTCGTGCATGCCGAGCCGTCGCGCGGCGGCGGCAAGCCGGGCGAAATCCTGCTGGCGGCGCGGTATCTCGAATACCAGGGCGAGCAGATACGACTGCGCGGTTTCAAGCTGGGCGGCAGCGGCCAGGATCGCTCGCGTGCCGCGATCGGCACGGCCGTCGTGGCCGGTCCCTTCGCCTATTTCCTCAAGGGCAGGGAAATCGAACTGCCCGCCGGCACCCGCGCGCGGGCCCGGCTCGCGCAGGCGCTGCCGCCATCGGCATCGCCGTCGCCGGCCTGCGCCATCGCGCGGACGCCGCCAACCGAATCCCCACGCACCACCACCCAACCAACGGAGTAGAGCATCCATGCGTTTCCGCCTGACCCGCCTCGTGATCGCCGCAGTCCTGTGTGCCCCGTTCGCCATCGCCGCCCAGGAAGCCGCCACCGCGGCGCCGGCGGAAGCGGCCGATGCCGCCCCCTCGCCCGCGCCACAGGAACAAGCAGCACCTGCGCCGGCCCCGGCCGCCGACGCGCCCGCGCCGGCATCGCAGTCCAAGGGCGCGATCGCCATCGCCGCTCCGGAGGCCGGCAAGGGCCAGATCGTGTTCTTCCGTGAAAAGAAATTTGCCGGCGCCGCCGTCAACTACATCGTCCGCGAAGGCGAAACCGAACTGGGCAAGCTGAGCAGCGGCAGCTATTTCGTCGTCGCGGTGGAACCCGGCGCGCACGCCTACACCGTGCATTCGGAAGCCAAGGACGTGCTCAACCTGGAAGTGGAAGCCGGCGAGACCTACTACGTGATCGGCGGCATCACCATGGGCTTCCTGGCGGGCCGGCCGAACCTGTCGCCGTCGGATCAGGCCGCGTTCGACGCCATGTCCGGCAAGCTCAAGCCGTCCAAGCCGTTGAAGAACTGAGTTTCATCCACCGGCGCACGCGCGGCTGGGCCCGCGTGCGCCGCGTGTGGTCATTGCGCGCGTGGTGGGAATGACGCGGCGTGATTCGAACGGATTGCTCGACCCTCGTCGAGCAACGACGATGGCCGTCAGGCAGGTCCCCACTCTAGGGACACTTGCCCTCGACCTTCATCCCGGCGGCGAACAGCGGAATCTTCGCCTGCGCGATCTTGCCGGCGGCGATGTCCTGCTTGGCGTCTTCCAGATAGATGCGGGCCTGGCCCTGGCCATCCTTGTCCGGCGTGCTGACCGCCACCGGCTTGCGCCAGATGCGGACGACCGCCTGCTGCGAGGCGCAGGCCGCGCTCGGAATGCGGATCACGTCGTTGAGCAGCCAGCCCGACGCCGTCTCCGGCTTGGCCTTGGCCGCGTCCAGCAGGCGCGCGCGTGGCTGGCACTGCGCGCTGGTGCGGACCACGCTGAAACGGTAGGGCTGCGCCGCATCGCCGGTGAACATGCCCTCGAAACGGGCGCACGCCTCCGGAATCTGGCGGATGGTATGGACCGCACCCACCGCCTGCGCGGTGGCGGCGCCGGGCCGCTTGATCTCCGGCTGCGGTTCGGCCGCAAACGCCGGCAGGACAACGGCGGCGGCCAGGGTGGCGGTGAGGACGAGGGGGGAAATCGGACGCATCGGGCAACCTCGGGAACACGACCGCGCAAGGCTGGCACGGCCTGCCTGAACCCCGGCTCGTGGTTGGCGGGCGGGCCGGGCTCGGGTCATACTCGGGGCGCTCCAGGGATTGTCTGAACACGTCGGTATCCGCGCGGCCCCTCGCCGCAGTGGCTGTATCCCGTTCGACAGGCTCCATCGGGATCACTGCCCCACCCGGATTTTCGACCGGTCATGCACTCGCCGGACGTCATCCATCTACCTTGGGAGGGGTCATGCTGGAACAACACGGTTTGATGCTGTCGCTGGTCTGCGCCGCGGTGGCAATTCTTTACGGAATATTCTCGGCACGCTGGATTCTGTCCCGGCCTGCCGGCAATCCGCGCATGCAGGAAATCGCGGCGGCGGTGCAGGAAGGCGCAAGCGCCTACCTGCGCCGGCAATACACCACCATCGCGATCGTCGGCGTCATCCTGTTCCTGATCATCGGCTTCGTGCCCGCGCTGGGCTGGCCCACCGCCATCGGTTTCGCCATCGGCGCGGCGCTGTCGGGCGTGGCCGGTTTCATCGGCATGTTCGTCTCGGTGCGCGCCAACGTGCGCACGGCCGAGGCCGCCACCCACGGCCTGAACCAGGCGTTGAAGATCAGTTTCACCGGCGGCGCGGTCACCGGCCTGCTGGTGGTCGGCCTGGGCCTGCTGGGCGTGGCCGGCTACTTCATCGTGGTCTGGAACGGCCAGCCCACCGAGGCCGCGATCAAGGCCGCGTTGCAGCCGATGGTCGGGCTGGCCTTCGGTGCCTCGCTGATCTCGATCTTCGCGCGCCTGGGCGGCGGCATCTTCACCAAGGGCGCCGATGTCGGTGCGGATCTGGTCGGCAAGGTCGAAGCGGGCATCCCCGAGGACGACCCGCGCAACCCGGCGGTGATCGCCGACAACGTCGGCGACAACGTCGGCGACTGCGCCGGCATGGCCGCCGATCTTTTCGAAACCTACGCGGTGACGGTGATCGCGGCGATGCTGATCGCCGGCATCTCCTTCGCCACCTACGGCTGGGCCGGCGTGGTCTATCCGCTGGTGCTGGGCGCGGTGTCGATCGTGGCTTCGGTCATCGGCACCTTCTTCGTCAAAGCGCGTGAAGGCGGCAAGATCATGAACGCGCTGTACCGCGGACTCGCGGTTTCCGGCGTGCTGGCCGCCATCGCGTTCTTCTTCGTCACCAAGTCGATGTTCGCGCCGGAACTGTTGATGCCGCTGTTCGGCTGCGCGCTGATCGGCCTGGTGCTGACCGCGGCGATGGTGGTAATCACCGAGTACTACACCGCCACCGAGTACGCGCCGGTGCAGCAGGTCGCCAAGGCGTCCGAAACCGGCCACGCCACCAACATCATCGCCGGCCTGGCGGTGTCGATGAAGTCGACCGCGCTGCCGGTGATCGCGGTGGCGATCGCCATCCTGGCCAGCTTCTGGGTGGGCGGCCTGTACGGCGTCGCCGTCGCCGCCACCGCGATGCTGTCGATGGCCGGCATGGTGGTCGCGCTGGATGCCTACGGCCCGATCACCGACAACGCCGGTGGCATCGCCGAAATGAGCGAGCTGGGCCCGGACATCCGCAAGATCACCGATGCCCTGGACGCGGTCGGCAACACCACCAAGGCGGTGACCAAGGGCTATGCGATCGGTTCGGCCGCGCTGGCCGCGCTGGTGCTGTTCGCCGATTACGCGCACAAGCTGGGCGAGAAGTTCGGCGAGGGCGCGGTCAGCTTCGCCATCAATGATCCCAAGGTGGTGGTCGGCCTGCTGATCGGCGGCCTGATTCCGTACCTGTTCGGTGCCTTCGCGATGCAGGCGGTGGGTCGTTCGGCCGGCGCGGTGGTGGAGGAAGTGCGCCGCCAGTTCCGCGAGATCAAGGGCATCATGGAAGGCACCGGCAAGCCGGAATACGACAAGGCGGTGGACCTGCTGACCAGGTCGGCGATCCGCGAAATGATCGTGCCGTCGCTGCTGCCGCTGATCATCCCGATCATCGTCGGCCTGCTGCTCGGCCCGGCCGCGCTGGGTGGCCTGCTGATGGGCACGATCGTCACCGGCCTGTTCGTCGCCATCTCGATGTGCACCGGCGGCGGCGCCTGGGACAACGCCAAGAAGTACATCGAGGAAGGCCATCACGGCGGCAAGGGTTCGGATGCGCACAAGGCCGCGGTCACCGGCGACACCGTCGGCGATCCGTACAAGGACACCGCCGGCCCGGCCATCAATCCGCTGATCAAGATCATCAACATCGTCGCCCTGCTGCTGGTGCCGCTGCTGCCGGTGGACGGTTGGTTCAAGGGCGGCGCCAGCGCGGCGGCGGGCGGCGCCCATTCGGCCGAATCCATGCACGTCGCGGAGATGACCGACGCCCGCCTGGCCAAGGTGTACTTCGATGTCGGCTCGGCGGTGGTTCCGGCCGATGCCAGCGCGCGGCTGGCCCGCGTGCTCGGCAGCCTGCACGCCAAATCCGACAGCAAGGCGCGGGTGTCCGGCTTCCACGACGCCAGCGGTGATCTGGCGACCAACCAGGAGCTGGCCAAGCAGCGCGCGCAGGCCATCCAGCAGTGGCTGGTGGTCAATGGCATCGCCGCCGAG
The DNA here is from genome assembly GCF_052044485.1 of Pseudoxanthomonas sp. 22568. Taxonomy (NCBI): domain Bacteria; kingdom Pseudomonadati; phylum Pseudomonadota; class Gammaproteobacteria; order Lysobacterales; family Lysobacteraceae; genus Pseudoxanthomonas; species Pseudoxanthomonas sp. 22568. The sequence continues at coordinate 206 of NZ_JBQENC010000023.1, read as the reverse complement.
CGCATCGAACTGGACAAGCCGATGCAGACCGAGGGCAACGGCAACGCCGACGAGGCGCGGCGGGTGGAAGTGAAGGTGGAATAGCGCGCTTCGGCATTCGAAGGCGCGATGAAACAGGGCGGCCATGGCCGCCCTGTTTTTTCTACGAATTGCCATTGTAGGAGCGACGTAAGTCGCGACCACTCACCCTGATTCCCGATAGACGA
>NZ_JBQENC010000022.1:0-40809 GCF_052044485.1 Pseudoxanthomonas sp. 22568 | reverse complement strand
AGCCGAGCAAGCTCGGCTCTACATGGGTGGGTAGAGCGGAGCTTGCTCCGCTGATCGCGAACGCCCATCGGGCAAAGGTGCTTTCGGGAATTCGCAGCCGAGCAAGCTCGGCTCTACATGAATGGGTAGAGCGGAGCTTGCTCCGCTGATCAAGAACGCCCATCGGGCAACGGTGCTTTCGGGAATGCGCAGCCGAGCGAGCTCGGCTCTACATGGATGGGTAGAGCGGAGCTTGCTCCGCTGATCGCGAACGGCCATCGGGCAACGGTGCTTTCGGGAATGCGCAGCCGAGCGAGCTCGGCTCTACATGAATGGGTAGAGCGGAGCTTGCTCCGCTGACCGCGAACGCCCATCGGGCAACGGTGCTTTCGGGAACCCGAAGCCGAGCGAGCTCGGCTCTACAGGGATGGGTAGAGCGGAGCTTGCTCCGCTGATCGCGAACGTCCATCGGGCAACGGTGCTTTCGGGAACACGCAGCCGAGCGAGCTCGGCTCTACGCGGGTGGACCGGCGACCGGTTCGTGCCAAAGAACCATCACGCAGTGCTGGCGGCCATGACCTTGCGGCGGGCATGCAGTCGCAATGCCTGGTAGCCCGCGCCGATCACGAACAGCACGAATACGACCGACACCAGGCCCAGCACCAGCGGCGACTGCGGTCCGTCGGCCAGCGGCTGCGATGGCGGCACGCGGCGCAGGGTCTCGTTGATGGCGGGAATGAACAGCAGCATGTAACTGAAGGACAGGCTGAGGTTCTGCAGATATTCGGCGCCAGCACCCAGCCAGGCATGGCGGCGCGCGGTGAAGCCCACGGCCAGCGCCAGCAGGGCGAGGATGCCCAATGCGTGTGCTTCGTTGAAGCCGCCGGTGCTGGATAGTCCGAACGAGGTAAAGATCGAGATCAGCATGCCGGCCAGATACGCTTTGCCGATACGCGAGGTGGGTTCGATGCGGCCGTCGCGGATCAGCGCGATCGCGCCGAACACCACGGGCAGCAGGCTGAGGACGGTATGGACGATGCCGAGCGGCGAGAACGAGGGCGTCATGGTGCGTGTCCTTTCGAAGGGAGGAAAAGGAACTTCGACCTGCCGCACGGGATGCCCCCGGTCGTCGTGCCTTCCCCCCTTCGGGACGGTCACCGCGCGTCCGCGCAGCCTATGCCGGACGCGACCGTGACGCCAGTCCCTCGATCAGGGCATGGCCGTCCAGCGCAATTCGGCCACCACCGGGAAGTGATCCGAAGGGTAACGGCCGTTCTCGTGGTCGGTCACCGTGGAGACCGGGCCGACGTCGAAACCACGCACCAGGATCCAGTCGATGCGGCGGTCGGCCTTGCCGGAGAAGGCGTGGAACGTCGCCTCCGGACCGCTGCGTTGCGTGCTGCGCTCCCAGGCATCGGCCATCACGTCGGTGAGCAGCGCATGCACGCGGCTTTCCGGACCGGTGTTGAAATCGCCGGTGACCACGACCGGCACGTCCGCCGGCAGCGCCGAGAGGCGCTTCAGCAACAGCGCGGCGCCGCGCTCGCGGATGGGTTCGTCCTCGTCGCGATAGGGCAGGTGGGTGTTGAAGAAATAGAAGCGGCGGCCATCGGCCATGCGTTCGAACAGCGCCCAGGTGACCATGCGCGGATACAGGTTGCCCCAGGTGATGCTGCCGGCCACCTCCGGCGTGTCCGACAACCAGAAATCGCCGGACTCGATCACCTTCAGTTCGTCACGCAGGTAGAACACGCCCATGTGCTCGTCGCCGGCGCCTTCGGCGTCGCCGCGGCGGCCGACACCGAACCAGGCGTATTCCGGCAACTGCCGCACGATGTAATCGCCCTGCTCGGCGAACAGTTCCTGGGTCCCGAACACCACGGGACGCTGGTCGCGGATGGTGTCCACGAGGATGTCCTTGCGCACCTGCCAGCGGTTGTCGCCATCGGCGTCGGTGGGCAGGCGGACGTTGAAGGCCATCACCTTCAAGGGAGCGATGGCGGCGTCGGCCGCCGAGGCGGCAAACCCCGTCAGGGCGGTGGACAGGACGAGCAGCAGGGCGGCGAGTCGGCGCATGGCTTCCGGGTTCGTGCGGGGGAGCGCCGGAGTGTAACCGTCGCCCACGAACCCCTCGTGACGTGGCGCAGCAACGATCGGAATGGGCGGATGCTTGCCTGATATTGCATGATTGTGCATGTTTATGCACAATCATGGCGAATCCGTATCAGGGTCATTCCCCCATGAACCGCCCGGAACCCGCTCCCGTGCCCGCCCAGGCGCCGGCCATCGACGCCATCGTCTTCGATCTGGGCGGCGTGCTGGTCGACTGGAATCCCCGCTATCTCTACCGGCAATTGTTCGGCGAAGACGTCGCCGGCATGGAATGGTTTCTCGCCGAGGTGTGCAGTCCGGCCTGGAACGCCGCGCAGGATGCCGGCCGCAGCTGGGACGAGGCGGTGGACGAGGCGATCGCGCGGCATCCGGACCAGGCCGGGCGCATCCGCGCCTACCGTGACCGCTGGATTGAAACCCTTGGCGAGGCGCTGGCGCCGACCGTGCGGGTGCTGGACGAACTGCGCGGTGGCGACTGCCGGCTCTATGCGCTGACCAACTGGTCGCGCGAGACGTTCCCGCATGCGCTTGAACGCTATGACTTCCTCGGCTGGTTCGACGGCATCGTGGTGTCTGGCCAGGAGCGCCTGGCCAAGCCGGATCCGGCGATTTTCCGGTTGCTGATGGAGCGCCACGGCCTGCGCGCCGAACGCACGGTGTTCATCGACGACATGGCCTACAACGCGGAGGCCGCCGCGGGCCTGGGCATGCACGCGATCCACTTCCGCGACGCAGACCAGTTGCGCCACGAACTCGCGCGGCTGGGCGTGGCGATCAACTTGGTGGAGACGATGCCATGAGCCAATCGACCGGCATCGATCTGCTGCCCGAGGAACGCCAGCAGCGCATCCTGCAGCGCCTGCATGCGCAGGGCCGGGTCCTGGCGGTGGAACTGGCGCAGGAATTCGCGGTGTCCGAGGACTCCATCCGCCGCGATCTGCGCGAACTGGCCGCACGCGGCCTGTGCCGGCGCATCTATGGCGGCGCGCTGCTGCACGCGCCGGAAGTGAAGCCGCTGCTGCAGCGCCAGGGTCAGGATTCGGAGCGCAAGCAACTGCTCGCGCGCAAGGCGCTGGGCCTGCTGCGCAAGGGCCAGACGATCATCCTCGACGCTGGCTCCACCAACAGCGCGATCGCCGACGCACTGCCGCGCAACTTCGAGCTGACCGTGGTCACCAACGCGCCCGACATCGCCTTCCGTTTGATGGAACGCACGGACGTGGAAGTGCTGATCATCGGCGGGCGCATCGAACACCGGATCGGCGCGGCCATCGGCGCGCAGGCCGTGCAGGAGCTGCGGCGCGTGCGTGCGGATCTGTGCTTCCCCGGTACCTGCGCGGTCGACATCGACAGTGGCCTGTGGGGCAACGATGCCGAGGAATCGCTGTTCAAGCGTGCGATGATCGAGTGCAGCGGCGAGACCGCGGTGGTGGTGATGAACGAGAAGTTCGGCGCCGACGCGCGCTTCCAGTTCGCCTCGCTGCACCAGATCGACCACCTCATCGTCGAGCACGATGCGCTGGAAAGCCTGCGCAAATCCTTCGAGCAGCAGGAAATCGCCGTACTCCGCGCCGATCGGCGCTGAACGCCGCTGCTCCGTTCCCGTCCCCCGCGAGAATCGTCCGATGTCCGTTGCCGCCTCCGATTCCCCCATCTCCCGCGTCGAATACCGCGCCACCCGCCTGCTGTTCTTCGCCGCCGGCTGCGCCGTGGCGGTCTGGGCGGCGTTGGTGCCGTTCGCCAAGGCGCGCACCGCGCTGGATGAAGCCTCGCTCGGCGCGCTGCTGCTGTGCCTGGGCCTGGGCTCGCTGATCGCGATGCCGCTGGCCGGCGCCTGGACCACGCGACAGGGCTGCCGGGTGGTGCTGGTGCTGTGCACGGTCGTGTCCAGCCTGATGTTGCCGCTGTTGGCCTGGGTGCCGTCGGTGTATGCGCTGGGTGCGGTGCTGTTCGTGTTCGGCGCGGCGATTGGCGCGGCCGACTGCGCGTTCAACGTGCAGGCGGTGATCGTGGAGGAAGCGGCGAGGCGGCCGATGATGTCCGGCTTCCACGGCTTCTTCAGCCTGGGCGGCATCGTCGGTGCGGCCGGCGCGGCGGTGATGATGTCGCTGGGTGTGGCGCCGTTGGCGATGACCCTGTTCTGGTCGGCCGTCATCCTGCTGCTGCTGGCTTTCAACTGGCGCGGCCTGCTGCCCTATGGCAGCCCGCACGAGGGGCCGCTGTTCGCGGTGCCGCACGGCTTCGTGATCCTGCTGGGCGTGCTGGGCTTCGTGGTGTTTCTGACCGAAGGCGCGATGCTCGACTGGAGCGCGGTGTTCCTGACCGAGCAGCGGGGCATGGCGTCGGCGCAGGCCGGGTTCGGCTACGCCTGCTTCGCGCTGGCGATGACCGCCGGGCGGTTTGCCGGCGATGCGATCGTCGCGCGGCTGGGACCCTCACGGGTGGTGTGGCAGGGCGGCCTGCTGGCCGCCGCCGGCATCACCCTGTCGGCCTGCCTGCCGCAATGGCAGTGGTCGCTGGTCGGCTACACGCTGGTGGGCCTGGGCTGCTCCAACATCGTGCCGGTACTGTTCACCGCCGCCGGCCGGCAGAAGGTCATGCCGCAGGCGCTGGCGGTGCCGGCGATGACCACGATCGCCTATGCCGGCGTGCTGACCGGTCCGGCCGGCATCGGCTTCGTCGCCCACCACAGCAGCCTGCCCATCGCTTTCCTGCTGCTGGCGGCGATGATGGTCGGCGTGGCGATGTGCGGGCGCGCGCTGCGCAACTGACGCCCGGAGGCTAGGGCAGCACCCACGCCCAAATCGAAGGGGCGGCCAGCAGGAGCAACACGATCGCCACGCCGATGGCGCCTGCCTATGCCAGCGGAAGGCGCTGGTGCCGGTAGACCGAAGCGGCGGCCAGCAGGCTTCCCCATGCGACCGCGCTCCAGAACGCGGTGTTGGCGGAACCGATGCGGCCGAACCGCAGGCCCAGGCGGTCCAGCAGATGCGCCAACACGGGAACCACCACCAGCCCCGCAGCGAAGGCCGTCACCACGTGGACAAACCGGCGCTTGCGGGACGGCGCGCCGATGGGCGATTGCGGTGGTTGGTAAGGGGAGTTCATGAAGGGTGCTTTTGCGACGGACGAACGCATGTCTACGACATTGGGGGCGCCAGTCGCAAGCGCGGCGTGGCGAAGACGCTCAACGCAGCAGCGGCACCTCGATATGGCTGCTGCCCCGCCAGCGGATTTCCAGCGGTGCGCCGGCGTCGGCGATGGTCTCTTCGCCGACCTCCTTGCCGCTGCCGTAGTTGATTTGCAGGTCGCGCTGCTTGTTGACGCCCAGCACCACCACCAGCCGGCTGCCGGGCTGCAACTGCCGGCTGACCAGGCGTTCGCTGCGGAAGGCGATCGATTGCGGCTTGCCGGGCGCCAGCAGTTCGCGACGGCTGCGATCACGCGCGTGACTGGCGCGTCCCAGATGCCAGGACAGCAGCAGATGACGGCCATCGGGTAGCTGTTCGTACAAGGCCAGGTTGAGGTCGAAGTCGCGCTTGTTGGTGATGAAGTCGAGCCGGCCCGAGAACAGGCCGGACAGTTCGGCCGGCGCGGTCAGCGGCGCGCTGCGGAACACCAGCGCGCCGTGGGGATCCAGCGCATCCAGCATCGACAGCGCCGGCGGATTCCAGCCGACGTCGCTGCGGTCGGAAAAATCCACGGTCAGCAGGCTCTCGGCGCGCTTGCCAGGCGCCTGTTCCGACAGTGCGCCCTCCGGGCCGCCGGACGTGGCCGGTTGCAGATACAGGCGCTGGCGCTGGTTGGCCATGGCATCGAGGGTTGCGGCGTGCTTCCACGTGTTGGCGCCCATCACCTGGTAGTTGATCCGGTCTTTCAGGACGTCCGGACGCGGCGCGCCGCGCAACACGTGGTCAAACCACTGGAAGCGCAACGCTGGCAGATCGATCAGCGCAACCGGATCCACCTCGTAGCCTTCCTGGACGCGTGCCGCGCCGGCCTGCATGGAGAAGTGGTTGTACGGTCCGATCAGCAGGGTGTGATTCGCGTTGGGGTTGTGCCGCGCGTGTTCGTCGAAGTAGTGCTGCACGCCCACGCGCGCGCCGTCGAAATAGCCGGTGACCGCCAGTACGGGAATGTCGATGCCGGCGAATTCGCCGCCCTGCGGGGTCATTGCCTGCCAATAGGCGTCGTAGGTGGGGTGTTCCAGCCAGCGCGAGAAATAGGGATTCGGGTGGCCATCGATGGCGGGCAGGTCGCGGTAGGCGCGACCGCTGCGGTACCAGTTCGCATCCAGTTGCCGCCAGCGTTCCTCGTCGCCGTAGCTGTCGGCGTCCAGGGTCGCGTTGGCGGCGGTCCACAGCGGCCACGGATACAGGAAATTGAGGAAGATGTTGCCCTGCATCGGGATATCGATGCCCGGCGCGGTCGAGGCCGAAGTCAGCATCGCCTTCAGCGCGGGCGGGCGGTGCTTGGCCGCGGACCATTGGGTGAAGCTGTTGTAGCTGTTGCCGTACATGCCCACGCGGCCGTCGCACCACGGCTGCCGGCTGATCCAGTCGATCGCGGCGGCGGCGTCTTCGCCGTCGTGTTCATAGGGTACGGGCTCACCCGGCGCGCCGGCCTTGCCGCGGCTGTAGACGAACATGCCCACATAGCCGTGTGCGGCCGCCGCCTTCGCATCGGCCAGCGACCAGCTGTCGTTGACGTAGATGGTGAAGCCCAGCAGCACCGGCTGCGGCGCGGCCATACTTCGTGGCCGCACCACCAGGCCGCGCAGGCTCGTCCCGTCCGCACCGGGGACGACCACGTCGCGTTCGATGACATAGCGCCTGGCCTCGTCCTCGGCCAGCAGGTCCGGAAGCACCGGCAGCAGCGCCGCGTAGACCGTGTGGAACTGGTACAGCCGGATCAGTTCCAGCGCGTCGGTTTGCTCGATGCGCGTCTTGCCGCGCTGCTTTTCCAGCGCCGCGTCGAGATCGCGACGCGCGCGCGGCAGGTCCGCGCCCATCACCGGCAGGGTGCGGGCGGCCTGGCGATCGTCCAGGCGCGTGAATGCGCGGCGGAACGCGGCGGCCGGATTGGTTTCGCCGCGCAAGCGCGCATCGGCATCGATTTCGTACTGGATGAACAGCACGTCGGCCTGCTCAGGCGCTGTTTCCCGGCGCACCTCGCGCAACGCGGCGATGCTCGCCAGCGCGGCCTTCGGTTGCCCGGCGGCCATCTGCAGGCGCACCCGGTTGATCAGCTCGCGTTCGCGATCCGGATCCTCGTAGCCGGCCAGCACTTTGCGGGCGAGCGCGGGCACCTGTCGTTCGAGCGCCGTGCCGGAGTCCTGTGGCTTGTCCGGCCAGGCCAGGGTCTGCGCGTGCAGGCCGAGGGGGGTGACGAACCATGCGAATACCAGCAGTGCCGCTTTCCATGACGCCTGTGTCCGTGCCTGCCGGTTCCGCGTCCGCATGCGATGCTCCGTGGTGTCCGACCGGTGGCCGGGACGTCGGCGGATGATGCCGGAAGCGCCGGTGTCACGCACCTGCCGCCCATCGGCGCAGCCGGTCGTCGCGATGGCGGTTACCGGCGCATGGGCACGCGCACGCCCATCACCAGCAACCACAGGCAGGTGCCGATCTCGCCCAGCGTCGCGGGCAGGGTGATATATCCCGCCACGGCGGTCTCCGCGAAACCGGGTACCAGCAGGCGGGCGAACACATCGATCACGTAGCCCAGGCAACCCAGCATCAGCAGGATGCCCAGCACCCGTGGCAACAGGCGCGAGGTGAACACCAGCCAGCCGAACGGCAGCAGCCACAGTCCCCAGAACAGCTTGGACACCAGGATGCCGTTGGCGTAGCCCTTGAGCGCCAGCATCACCTGCGCGTTGAGCGCGTCAGCGGAAAACGCGCGCAGGTAGTCGGCGCCATCGAGCAAGCTCAACACATCGAGCTTGTGCAGCAGGTTGAAGAACGACAGCGGCACGCTGGCCACTGCCAGCGCCACCATCAGCGTGGCCGCGGTCCTGCCATGCAGTGCCAGCAGGCGGTACAGCGCCAGCGGCAGCAACAGGAACGCGAGATAGCAGACCAGCCCGGCGGCGATGCCGAGCCGGAACAGACCTTCGTTCGCGGTGATCTTCGCGACGGTCGCGGCGGCGTCGCCCGCCACCTGCGTCTGCGAGGGCACGTAGGCGATGCTGAAGATGCCGGCCAGCACCACGATCAGGTACAGCCCCCCGGCGATACGGGCGGTGGTGCGCGGATGGTGCAGGGTGACGGCGGAATCCATGTTCATGAGAGTGGTGTCCGGGGGCGTCAGAGCGGCCGGCGCGGCCATTTCAGCGCGAAGCCGACGATGGCCAGGCACAGCAGGATCTCGACCACGCCGAGCAACTGGTAGAAACGCCAGGCGCCCGGCATGGTCATCACCATGATGACGGCATAGGCAAGGCCCAGCAGCGCGTTCATCCAACGGCTGATCGCCGGCTTCATCACCAGCGACAGGAACACCATCAGTGCCGGTATCGCCATCATGATCGAGGTGCCAACCAGCACGTTCTGGGTCACCGCGCCGAGCGGACCCATCCGGCCGTCGATCATGTTGCCCAGCTTGCCCGGTACGTACAGGCCGAAATAGTCGCCGTACACGAAACACAGCATCAGGCTGGCCCACAGCGCGGACAGCTTGATCTTCACCGGAATCTTCGCGTCCTCCAGCGGAGGTGCGGCCTGCTTCATCGATGCCATGGATTCCCCTTGCCGGAACGCGTCGTGGAAACGGACAACTGGAGCGTGGTGCGGAGCAGCGGCGGCCGGGGAAGCGAATGCGGGCCGGGAGAAACCAAGGAGCCGACAACGGGCAGGCCACGCGTCTCTCCTCGCCTGTCCACGCCCGTTGTGGCCGGGGGCGACGTTAGCACGGCATCGAAGACCGGCAATATGCCAAAAGGAACGGCGACCTCCGTCCCCCCGCGCGTCACCGGCCGGCGGCGGGGGCCGCCAGGTGCTCCGCGATGCGATTGGCCAGCTCCACCAGCCGGTTCTGCGCCTGCGGATCCGATTCGTTCGCCAGCAGCACCATGCCCAGTCCGCGTTCCGGGTACAGCACCAGATAGCTGCTGAAGCCGAACGTGCCGCCGGTGTGCCAGATCATGCGTTGTCCATCGCTGGCGGTATCGACGTGCCAGTTCAGCGCGACCCGATCGTGTTCGGTCTCGACGGTGGGGCGATGGCTCAGCGCGATCGCTGGATTCGTTTCATCCAGTTGCAGGCGCAGGTAGCGGACCATGTCGGCGCTGGAGGAGATCAATCCGCCGGCTTCGCGCAGTTCGCGCATGTCGGTGATGTAGGGCATCACCCGGCCCGAGGCGTCATGGCCGACCGCCAGCGTGCCGGATGGGGAACCCGGATCGAAACCGGTCCGGTGCATGCCCAGCGGGCGCAGGATGCGCTCGTCCAGCAGTTCCGCATAGGGACGCTCGAAGGCATGTTCCAGCACCCTGACCAGCAACTGCGCGCCGACATTGGAATGGCGCGGGTCCGTGCCGGGCGCGGACTTCAGCGTCACCTGGTGCAAGTCACGATGGAAATCCTCGCGGGTGTAGTCGCGGTGGATGGCGATCAAGGCATCGGGAATCTGCTCGGGTTTCAGGCCGGTGAACAGATCCGGCCGGTCCGGCAGCCAATTGGGCAAACCGGAGGTCAGATTGGCCAGATGAACCACGCGGATCGGCTGGCCCTGGTATTCCAGGTTCGGATAGGACCCGGGCAGATAAAGGCGGATGTCGTCGTCCAGCTTGATGCGTCCTTCCTGCACGGCGTAGGCAAGCAGGGTGGCGGTGAACGTCTTGCTGTTGGAGCCGATTTCGTAACGGGTATCGGCGCTCGTGGCGGTGGCCTCGCCCTTGTTCCGCTTGCCGAAGTCGTAGCAGCTCGCGACACCCCGGCGCAGGATTCCGACCGAGAGACCCACGGTTTCCGGTGCCTGCGCGAATGCTGTTCCCAGCGACTGGATCGCGGCGTCATCGCCTTCCGCACAATCGGTCGCCCGCGCCGGCGAATGCAACGCGAACAGCAGCAATCCACTTCCCAGCCAAGCCATCGCACGCATGTGACGTTCCCGGATGAGCACCGGATGCCCTGTTCGACCCAGACGCTAGCACCCTCCGCCGACATGGTCACATGCCGGATGGACTAGTGGCGACCGGCCAGAGCCCGATGTGGATGCCTGTGGGAGCGACGCAAGCGGAGATGCCGTCAGGAAAACGTCGGAAAAGCCCGCGACTCACGTCGTTCCCACAGTCAAGCATGATCTCCCTTGTAGGAGCGACGTGAGTCGCGACCCTTCCCAGGCGGCGGTACAAAGACCTCGCGACTGACGTCGCTCCTACAAGGAGATGAGGGAAGAGGCTAATCCGGTGCGTAGGTACGCCAGTGCACCATGTGGCGGCCGTCGCGGCGCATCCCGACGAACTCGAATCCAGTGTAAGGGGCGGGACAGGTGAAGAAGTTGTACTGCGAGGCAAGCGTCCCCTGCGAAGGCCACCAGGAACGCGCGAACCGAACCGGCAGCGTCTGCGCATAAGTGGCCGGGAGGCAACCGTCGGGCAAGGGTATGCGGGTATCGCCGGGCAGGTCGAACGCCAGTGCACTGACGTTGGTGTCCAGGTTGTGCACTTCATGCAGCGCGGTCGCGCTTTCCGGCACCCAGGCGGGAATCCAGCCGCGGTCGATGGCGCCATCGGCGCGAGCCTCGGCCAGATCGTCATAGGCCGCATCGAAGGTGTCCGACAGGCATCCGGCGAGCAGGCCCAGGCATGGCAGGATGATCAGGAGCCAGCCTGTGGGAGCGACGTGAGTCGCGGGCTTTTTTCCAATCGTCATCGCGGGCCGTCGCGACTTACGTCGCTCCTACAGGGGAAATGGTGTTTGCGCTCAGAACGCCAGGACGGACCATAGCGGCGCCGGGTCGTTCCAGCGTTCGCGTGCGCCGAGGAATGCCAGTTCCACCAGTACCGCGGCACCGACCACTTCGGCGCCCTGCTGGCGCGCCAGCGCCACCGCCGCGCGCAGGGTGCCGCCGGTGGCGAGGACGTCGTCGATCACCAGCACGCGCGCGCCGGCGGGCAGGGCGTCGGCGTGGATTTCCAGCCGGTCGCTGCCGTATTCCAGCGCGTAGTCCAGGGTCAGGGTGCGCGCGGGCAGCTTGCCGGGTTTGCGCACGGGCACGAAGCCGATGTCGAGTTCGCGCGCCAGCGCCGCGCCCAGGATGAAGCCGCGCGATTCCACGCCGATCACCGCGTCCAGCGCGGTGCCGCGCCAGGGTTCGGCCAGTTCGGCCATCGCCTCGGCGAAGCCGTCGGCGTCGGCCAGCACCGGGGTGATGTCCTTGAACACGATGCCCGGCTTGGGGAAATCGGGTACGTCGCGGATCAGATCGGACCAGTGGGACATCGGGAGGCTCGCCAGGGAACAAGGGGGAGGGCGATGCTACCGCGTCCCCGCATACGAACGAAAACCGCCGGACGGGCCGGCGGTTTTCCAGGCGCGACTTGCTGGGGGATCAGAAGTCGTAGCGGACCTGCAACTGCGCCAGATCCACGTCCGCATCCTCGATCTCGAAGCGGCTGTATTCGCCGCGCAACGCCACCTTGTCGGTGAAGCGGTACTGCAGGCCCAGGCCGTAGGTGGCATCGGTGCCGCTGTCGTCGCGGGTGCGGGTCACTTCCGGCAACGCGCGATCCAGATCCCAGCGCTGCACGCCGGCCTTGGCATAGCCGGAGAACTTGTCGGTGAACGGCACGGTGGCGACCGCGGTCAGGGAAACGCTGCTGGCTTCCAGCGGGCGGCCGAGGTTGCCGCGCGGTTCCAGCTTGCCCAGATCCGAATAGCCGGCTTCCAGGCCGAACCAGTGGTTGAACTGGTAGCCGCCGAACACCGAGAACGCGGTGTCCTCGTCGTCGTAGCGCTGTTCGTCCACGCTGGACTGGCCGGCGCCGACGCCGGCGTAGAAGCCCTTGGGTTCGGCGGCCTGCGCCCCGAAGGCGATGCCGCCCAGCAGCACGGCGGAAAGAAGGGCACGGGACAGCTTGTTGTTGTTCTTCATGTCTGAAACTCCTGCATGCATCGCGCGGGGGAGGGAGTTGCGATGCGTGTGGCGACGGGTCCTGGCGGAGTGCCTGGGCAGCCGTCGTGCGAAGCAAAGATAGGGATGCGGACGCCGGAACAAACGGCGGCATCGGCGATGCAGTTTCCCGTCGATGGAACGAAGGAATGACGCATCGGCACTGGACTTCCGCGATGGATTGCGCGCAACGCGCGCCCGTTCCTTGACGCGGGGGATGCGGACGCAGCACGCGATTCGGGATGGACTCTCCCGCCGGGAAGGACTAATCACCGGAATCGGACTTGTCTATGCTGCGCGCTTCCCTTTCCCGAGCCGCCGCCATGAGCGAACCGCTGTCGATGTACCAGGCCTCCGTTCCCGTGCTGATCCGCGCCTTGCGCAACTTCAAGCACATCCTCGCCAAAGGCCAGGCGCATGCGCTGGCGCAGGGCTACGACCCGGCGGTGCTGCTGCAATCGCGCCTGTATCCGGACATGTTGCCGCTGCTGCGGCAAGTGCAGATCGCCACCGATACCGCCAAGTTCGCGCCGGCGCGGCTGGCCGGCGTGGACTCACCGCGCTTCGAGGACAATGAAACCAGTTTCGATGAATTGCAGGCGCGGCTGGATCGCGCGCTGGAGTTCCTCGGCAGCTTCACGCCGGCGCAGATCGACGGCAGCGAGGGCAGGGACGTGGTGCTGCCGCGTCGCAGCGGCGACCAGCATTTCAGCGGTCGCGACTATCTGCTGGGCTTCGTGCTGCCCAACCTGCTGTTCCATGTCGGCATCGCCTACGCCATCCTGCGCCACAACGGCGTGCCGCTGGGCAAGATGGATTACCTGGGCGAAGCCTGACGCTTCTTCCCGCGCGCGGGCGGATTCTCCGGCGTCGTCGCGGCGCCGGCGATCTCCCGCTGCCGCGCGCGACTCAGCGTGGCCAGCGCCGCCCGGTACGACCAGCGGATTAGCGATTGCAGTTCCTCATCGGGCATCGCGCGCACGTCCACCACGGTGATCCAGCGGTAGCGGCCCAGCCAGCGTGCCGGTTTGATGCCCGGTTGATCGGTCAGTTCCAGGAAGCGCTCCGGCGCGACCTTGAAACTGAAGCGCCAGCGCTCCGGCGCGCTGGTCTTGAAGTGGGCGAAGCGCTTGCCGCCGACGAAGTAGGCCAACAGGTTGGCCGGCTCGCCCCATTCGGTGACGGTGGCGCCGGGAAGGCCGGCGCAGAAGCGTTGGGTCTGTTGGAGGTCCATGGCTGCGGGCGGGGGGACAAGCTGGCATGATGCCACCGGGGCCCCTCGAGTCGTCGTCATGCTGCGTCGCCATCCCGTGGTGCTGTTCCTGCTGCTGACCGTTCTTTTCAGCCTGCCGTTCTATCTGTTGCTCAACCTGTCCTTCGCCAACGCCGAAGGGCGGCGCCTGTACGTCACCGGGCTGATGTGGAGCCCGGGCCTGGCCGCCGTGGTCGCCTGCCTGCTGGCGCGGATACCGCTGGCGAACCTGGGCTGGCGCTGGCCCGGCGGACGCTTGGCCCGGCTGAGCTACCTGATTCCGATTGGTTACGGCCTGTTCGCCTACGGGATCATCTGGGCGACCGGCCTGGGGCGGCTCTCCACCGAGATCTACCTGCCGTACGCGCGTCGCGTGATCGGCCTGCCCGATGCCTCCGACGGCGAAGTCATCGCGATGATGCTGGCCTTGCAACTGGGCATGGGCTTCATCCTCAACGTGGCGATGGCGCTGGGCGAGGAAATCGGCTGGCGCGGGCTGCTGGGGCCGCGGCTGGCGCGGCGATTCGGGTTCGGGGCGGGCGCCCTGTTCACCGGCCTGATCTGGGCGGTCTGGCACTACCCGGTGCTGTTCTGGCTGAACTTTCCAGGCGATCCGCCCAAACCCTTCGCGATGGCGTGCTTCACCGTCATGGTGACCGGCCTGAGCTTCGTCTATGCCTGGCTGCGTGAAAGCACCGGCAGCGTCTGGACGGCCGCGATCCTGCATGGCAGCCACAACGCGGTGATCACGCCGGTGTTCACCCTGCTGACGATCGAGACTGGTCTGATCACCGTGTACGCGGTGGACGAGTTCGGTTTCATGCTGGCGATCACCAGCGTGCTGATGGCGTTGTGGTGCTGGCGCCATCGTGCCCGCCAGGCCGGCGCGCGGGCGTTGGCGGAGGCCGCGGCATCCTGACCGACGTGCGACATTTCGTCGCACGCCCGCCGGATCAGGCACTTGCGCGGCTGGCCAGGCGCGCACGGGGCGTCGCCGATGACTAGAATCCCGGTCGTGATCCGGAACCCCACCTTTTCCCGTCCGATGGCCCGGCTGGCGCTCTGCGCCATGCTGCTGCTGGCGTTCGCGCCCGCGCTGAGCCGGGTGCTGGCCGCGGGTGCTTCCGGCGCGATGGCCGGCTGGGTCGAACTGTGCACCGCCAGCGGTCTGAAGTGGGTGGACACGGCGGCGCCGGCCGAAGACGCCACGCCCGCGCATCCGGCCACGCCGGCCGGCGCGGATTGCGCCTATTGCCCGCTGGCGTCGTCGTTGCCGCCGATGCCGCTGTCGCTGATCGCGCAGGTGCCGTTGCCGCCGCTGCCGCGACTGGCGATGCCCGGACGTCATCCCGTGCCGCACGCGCCGATCCGCCTGCGCGGGCTCGGTGGGCAGGGGCCGCCGTCGATTTTCTGAACCACGAGTACCGAGCTGTTATCGCGGCCGTGTGGCCGCGCCCGTGCTTTGGAGAATGCCGATGTCCGTTCACCTGCCGACGCGCCGGAGCGCGTCGCCGTTTGCCGTCCGCGGGAGCCGTCGTGCTCCCGCCGTTGCCGTTTCCACCTTGCTGCGCGTGGGCGCGCTGGGCCTGCTCGGCCTGCTGGCCGCCTGCGGTGAGCGCGAACGCATGGAGCCGGAAACCGAGCGCGCGGCATCCACGCCGGCGCAACCCGCGCCCGCCCGGGTGCGCGAGTGGAGCCTGCCCGCGCCCGTCGGCGCCGCGCAGCCGGATCTGGTAATCGCGCCGGATGGCCGACGCCTGCTGAGCTGGGTGGAACCGGCGACCGGCGATGCGCATCGCCTGCGCCTGGCGTGGGCCGACCAGGAGAACTGGCAGGCGCCGATCACGATCGCCGAAGGCAACGACTGGTTCCTTAACTGGGCCGACACCCCGCATGTGCAGGCGCTGCCCGATGGCTCGCTGTGGGCGCACTGGCTGCGCAGCACCGGGCCTTCGCGGATGGACTACGGCATCGATCTGGTGCGTTCCGGCGATGGTGGACGCAGCTGGAGCGCGCCGCAGCTGGTGCATCCGGCGGGTACCCGTGGCGATCACGGCTTCGTGACCTTCTGGGCACAGGCGCAGGACCAGCTCGGCATCGCCTGGCTGGACAGCCGCCAGAAGGCGGCCGCCGGCGTCGATCGTTCCGCCGATGCCGCGCACGATGGTGGCCATCACGGCGGTGGCGGCGCGATGATGCTGCGCGCGGCGCTGTACGGCGCGCAGGCGCGGCAACTGGCCGAATGGCCGCTCGATGCGTCCACCTGCGATTGCTGCACCACCGCGTCGGCGATCACCGAACGCGGCGTGGTGGTGGTGTATCGCGGACGCACCGCGGGCGAGATCCGCGATACCCGCATCGTGCGCTTCGACGGACAGGCATGGACCACGCCGCGCGATGTGCATACCGATGGCTGGCACATGCCCGCCTGTCCGGTGAATGGTCCGGTGGTGGCCGCGCGCGGCAACGATGTCTGGGTGGCGTGGTACACCGAGGCCGACGGTGCGCCGGAACTACGCGCGGCCCACTCCGGCGACGCGGGCGATCATTTCGACACACCGGTCACGCTTGCGCGCGGCGAACAGGTGCTGGGCCGGCTGGGCCTGGCGCTGGGTGATGGCCGCGTGCTGGCCAGCTGGCTGGAGGAAACCGGCGCGGGCGGCCAGCGTATCGTGCTGGGCAGCTACGATCCGCGCTGGCAATCCGCCACCCGCGTGGAGGTCGCCACGCTGGCCGCGCGCGGACGCGCCAGCGGGATGCCGCGCCTGCGCTGGGCCGATGGCGCCGCCTGGCTGGTGTGGACCGATGTGGATGACGGCAAACCGCAGTTGAAAGGCGCGTCGGTGCGCTGAGGGAGACGCGGGTGCGTCCCGGAATTCCGTTCGCGCGCACGGCAGCGCGGCTGGCGTTGCTGGCCGCGCTGCTGCTCGTGTTCGCGCCGTCGATCAGTCGCGTGCTCGCCAGCCGCGGCGGCGACGTGCTGGCCGGATGGGTCGAACTGTGCACGCCCGTCGGATTGAAGTGGGTGGATACCCGCGCGAACTCGGCACGGGAAAAAGCGCCGGCCGCGCCGACGTCTAGTTGGCCGGACGAGGGCGACGCCTGCCCGCAATGCCCGCTGGCCGCCACGTTGCCGCCGCCACCTGAGGCTTTCGACTGGGCGGCGTCGCCGTGCCCGCCCGCGCCTGGGCGTGGATTTGAAACATCATTGACGCGAAAAGCATTCCGGCCGGCGGGAGCGGGTTGCCGGGGACCACCAGCGGCGTAGCGCAACGCCATCACCGCCCCTGTTCCCACGGCGCCGCGCGCGCCGCTTCCGGAGTTTTACGTCCATGTCGATTCATCCTTGCGGCACGCTTCGCGCGTCCCGTCTTTCCCTGGCCGTGCTCGCGGCCCTGTCTTCCGTTCTCCCGTCCGCGATGGCGCGCGCCGCCGATGCGGATTCGCCACCCACCGACACGCAGGCCACCACCCTTGATGCCGTTCGCGTCGAAGGCCGCCGCACCGTCCTGGACGCGCCGGCCGGCACCGGTACCCGGCTCGGGTTGAGCGTGCGCGAGACGCCAGCCTCGATCACCATCCTCGATCGCGACACGCTCGATGCACGCGGCGTGCGCACCACCCAGGAGGCGCTGTCCGGCATTCCCGGCCTGACCGTGGCTTCGCCGCCGGGCAACGGCAACGCGGTGACGCTGCGCGGTTTTTCCGGCAGCCAGATTACCCAGCTGTTCAATGGCATCGACGTGCAGTACGCCTCGATCGCCGCGCGCCCGGTCGACGCCTGGCAGTACGAACGGGTGGAAGCGATCGGCGGCCCGTCGAGTTTCCTGTACGGCGCCGGTGCGGTCGGCGGCACCATCAACTACGTCACCCGGCTGGCGAACCTCGAACGCGACGACGCGCAATGGCAGGCCGGCATCGGCTCCTTCCGTGATCGCAGCGTGGCGATGGGCGCCAACCTGCGCCTGGGCGGCGACGCCGCGCGCCAGGCGTTGCGGCTGGATGTCAGCACACGCGATGCCGGCAGCGCCATCGACGGCCAGCGGCGCCAGGCGACCACCGTCGCCGCGTCGTGGCTGGCGCAATGGACGCCCACGCTGCGCCACACGCTGGCGCTGGAGCATCAGCAGGAAGACAACGACCGTCCCTACTGGGGCACGCCGGTGCGCCAACCGGCCGACGGGCGCCTGGCGGTGCTGCCGGAAACGGTGGGTCGCAACTACAACGTGTCCGATGGCTACTACGGGCAGGACGTGCTGTGGGCGCGCTCGATCCTGGAGTGGTCGCCGGGCGCGGCGGACACCGTGCGCAACACGATCTACCACTACGACGCCCTGCGCGACTACCGCAATGTCGAAAGCTATCGCCTGAGCGCCGATAACCGTAGCGTGATCCGCTCGGGCGCGCTGCTTCAGCGCCACGATCAGCAGGTCTACGGCAACCGGCTGGAGTGGTCGCACGACGGAGCCCTGGGTCGGTTGCCTTCGCGCTGGAACGCGGGACTGGACATCAGCTACAACCGCCAGACCCGCTTCCCGCAATCGCTGCCGGCGGTGATCGACACCGTGCCGCTGGATGCAGTCACCCCGGGCGATTTCCTCGACGTGCCCGGCGCGCAGCTCGCCTACCGGCCGGATCGCACCAATCGCCTGCATACCCAGGCCCTGTTCGTCGAAAACCTGACCGAACTGACCCCGTCGCTGTCACTGCTGACCGGCCTGCGCCGGGATCGCATCCGCCTGGACGTGGTCAATCATCGCGCCGCCAGCGCGAGCAATCCGGCACGGTTCGAACGCGAGTACACGCCCACCACCGGCCGCGCCGCGCTGAACTGGGCGATCACGCCGCAAGCCAGCGTGTACGTGCAGTACAGCACCGCCGCCGATCCGCCTGCCGGCATCCTCAGCACGGCCAGCTTCGCCAACGTGCGCGACTTCGATCTGACCACCGGCCGCCAGGGCGAACTGGGGGCGAAATTCCAGTCGCGCGATGGCCGCCACTTCGCGACATTGGCGGCGTACCGGATCGTGCGCCACAACCTCGCCATCAGCGATCCGGCCAATCCCGGCCAGACCCTGCCGATCGGCAGGCAATCGGCGCGCGGCGTCGAAGCCACCTTCGGCTGGCAACCGCTGGAGGGACTGGATGTGCAGGGCAACCTGGCCTGGGTGGACGCGAGCCTTGATGATTTCTTCGAGAACGTTGGCGGCGTGCCGGTGTCGCGCGCGGGNCCAACACGCCCGCGCGGGTCGGCAACCTGTGGGTGGACTACGCCTTCGACGATCGCTGGTCGGCCGGCGTGGACCTGCGTGGCGTGTCCTCGCGTCATGCGAACGCGGCCAACACGCTGTCCACCGCCGGCTACGCGCTGTGGGGCGCGCACGTGAGCTGGCAATGGAGTCCGCACACGCGGCTCACCCTGCGCGGTCGCAACCTCGGCGACCGCACCCACGTCGTGTACGCGCTGAACGACAGCATGGTCTACCTGGGTGATCCGCGCAGCTGGGAATTGGTGCTGCGGCAGTCGTTCTGATCGCGATGCGCCTGCGCGCGGGTCAGGCGGGTTTGTCCAGTACGTCGCGCAGGGCGTCTTCCAATTGCGGAAAGCGGAAGCGGAAGCCTTCCACCAGCGCGTGCATGGGCATGACGCGCTGGCCGGTCAGCATCAACTGCGCACCCTCGCCAAAGGCCAGCCGCAACAGCGGCGAGGGCGTCGGCAGCAATGCCGGACGATGCAGTACCCGCCCGAGGGTGCGCGCGAACTCGCGGTTGCGCACTGGTTCGGGGGCAGTGCCGTTGTAGGCGCCGCCCGCGGATTCGAATTCGAGCAGCCACTGGATCAGGCCGATCAGATCCTCGCGGTGGATCCAGCTCATCCATTGGCGGCCGTGGCCGATCGGGCCGCCCAAGCCCCAGCGGAACGGCGGCAGCATCTTCCCCAGCGCGCCGCCGTCGGCGCCGAGCACGATGCCGGTACGCAGGCGGCACACCCGCAGGCCCAGATCCTCGGCCTGCATGGCGGCGTGTTCCCAGTCGCGGCACAGGACGGCGGCGAAATCGTCTCCGGCCGGGGTGGATTCATCCAGCAGGGCGTCTCCGTGCGCGCCGTAGTAGCCAATCGCCGAGCCGGAGACCAGCACATGCGGACGGCGCAGGCGCGGGGCCATCCAGCGCACCAGCTGGGCGGTGGTGTTCAGGCGCGAATCGCGGATGGCCTGCTTCTGCCGGGCGCTCCATCGGCGTCCCACCAGCGGTTCACCGGCCAGGTTGACCACCGCCTCTATCTCGCCCGCCTCGGCCAGATCCTCGATGACCGCCACGCCAGGCAGGCGCTGGCGGGCCAGGACGGGGCGGCGGGACCATACGGTCAGGCGATGGCCGCCGGCCAGGAGCCGGGTACACAGGGCGCGGCCGATGAAGCCGGTACCGCCGGTGAGCAGGATGCGCATTCAGGAAGGGCGTCGTGGGGCCTTCCAGGGTACGCCTAGGCGCGTGTTCCGCCCGTGGAAAGCATCGTGCGCTCGGCTTCGGGGCGCGGGGCGACTAAAATTCGCGGATGCCCGTTTCTTCCCCGCGCCCGTCCCTCCTGCTGCTCCCCGGCCTGCTGTGCGATGCGCGGCTGTGGCGGGACCAGGTGGAAGGCCTGGCCGATCTGGCCGACATCACCGTCCCCGACCTGACCCTGGACGACAGCGTCGGCGCGATGGCCGCGCGCGTGCTGGCGCAGGCGCCGGCGCGGTTCGCGCTGGGCGCGCTGTCGATGGGCGGCTACGTGGCGTTCGAGATCCTGCGCCAGGCGCCGCAGCGGGTGGAGCGGCTGGCGCTGCTGTCGACCAGCGCGCGCGCCGATCCGCCCAAGCGCGCGGCGGTGCGCCGGGCCAGCCTGGCGCTGGCCGAGCGCGGTCGCTTCGCCGGGGTCACCCGCAAGCTGCTGCCGCAACTGGTGCATGCCAGCCGGGTCGACACGCCGGTCGGCGAGGAGGTGATGGCGATGGCCGAGCGGGTGGGCCGCGACGCCTTCCTGCGCCAGCAGCGCGCGATCCTGGAACGCCCCGATTCGCAGCCGCTGCTGCCCACCCTGTCGATGCCGACCGTGGTCGGCGTGGGCGACGACGACCGCATGACCGCGCCGGAGGAATCCAGGATCCTCCAGACCGGCATCGCCGGCGCGCGATTGCACGTGTTCACCCATTGCGGCCATCTTCCGCCGATGGAAAAGCCGCGCGAAACCAGCGACCTGCTGCGGGCCTGGCTGACCGCCTGAGCCACGCGATTTCCCCCTCCACTCACTTCCCCCGAACTCAGGAGCATTTATGGAACTGGCAATGATCGGCTTGGGCCGCATGGGCGCCAACATGGCCGAACGCCTCACCCGCGGCGGACACCGCGTGCACGGCTACGACCCCGGCGAACCCGCGCGCAAGCAGGCGGCCGAGCGCGGCATCGCCATTGCCGATTCCCTGCAGGCGGTGGTGGCCGCGCTGCCGTCGCCGCGCATCGTCTGGGTGATGGTGCCGGCGGGCGTGGTCGACGACACCCTGGATACGCTGCTGCCGCTGCTGTCGGCCGGCGACACCGTCATCGACGGCGGCAATTCCAACTACAAGGAAACCATGCGCCGCGGCGCGCGCCTGGCCGAGGCCGGCGTGCACTACGTCGACAGCGGCACCAGCGGCGGCGTGTGGGGCCTGGCCGAAGGCTACAGCCTGATGATCGGCGGCGATAAGCCGGCGGTGGAAGCGCTGCGGCCGGTGTTCGAAACCCTCGCGCCGGCGGCCGATCGCGGCTGGGGCCATGTCGGTCCCTCCGGCGCGGGCCATTTCACCAAGATGATTCACAACGGCATCGAGTACGGAATGATGCAGGCGTTCGCGGAAGGCTTCGCCATCCTGGAGCGCAAGGAAGCCTTCGGCATCGATCTGCAGCAGGTCGCGGAAATCTGGCGCCATGGCAGCGTCGTGCGTTCCTGGCTGCTGGACCTGACCTCCGATGCACTGAAGAAGAATCCGACCCTGGCCGGCATCGCGCCGTACGTCGAGGATTCGGGCGAAGGCCGCTGGACGGTGGCCGAGGCCATCGATCTGGACGTGTCGGCACCGGTCATCACCATGTCGCTGCTGGAGCGCCTGCGTTCGCGCGAGGACGATTCCTTCGCCGACAAGCTGCTGGCGGCGATGCGCAACGAATTCGGCGGGCATCGCATCAAGCAGGGCTGATCCGGAAAGGTGACAGGGCGGTGACGGTAACGCGATCGCCACGGGATCGTTACCTGCCTTTAGCGGTTGCGCTGCTAGCGTCGCCACTTCCCCGATGTTCCCGCATGGAGCCGGATCATGAAGATCCTGATGGTGTTGACCTCGCACGATCGCCTGGGCGAAACCGGCCACAAGACCGGTTTCTGGCTGGAGGAGTTCGCCGCGCCGTACTACGTGTTCAAGGATGCGGGCGCGGAGATCGTGCTCGCCTCGCCACGTGGTGGCCAGCCACCGCTGGATCCGAAGAGCGACGCCGCCGACGCGCAGACGCCGGCGACGCTGCGTTTCAACAACGACACCGTCGCGATCGCCGAACTGGCGCAGACGCGGCCGCTGGCGGACGTGCTCGACGAGGACGTGGACGCGGTGTTCTATCCCGGCGGGCATGGCCCGCTGTGGGATCTGTCCGAGGACGCGGATTCGATCCGCCTGATCGAAACCCGTTTCGCCGCCGGCAAGCCGGTGGCGGCGGTCTGCCATGGACCGGCGGTGCTGCGCCACGCGCAGGGAACGCTCAGCCAGCCGCTGGTGAAGGACAAGCGGGTCACCGGCTTCACCAATGCCGAGGAAGCGGCGGTGGAACTCACCGACATCGTGCCGTTCCTGCTGGAGGATGAGCTGAAGGCCAAGGGCGCGCGCTTCGAGGCCGCTCCGCCGTTCCAGCCGCACGTGGTGGTGGATGGCAAGCTGGTCACCGGGCAGAACCCCGCCTCGTCCGAACCGGCGGCGCGCGCGCTGCTCGGACTGATCGCCTGACGGTCCGCCACCTTCACGGGTGCTTATCGTCGCGGCGCTAGAGTGGAACCGTCCCTCCCTGGAGCGACGGCCATGATCGAAGTTCCGCAGACGCTGTACACGCGGCAGGCCGACATCGAACGGCTCGAGGCGATGGTGCGGGCGCTGCCCGACGAGGCGGTGGTGGAACTGCGCCTCACCGATGGCGGCACGCTGACCGGCACCGTCTCCACCCGCCCGAGCGTGCAGGTGTTCCGCGACGCCGACGGCGTGGAAGGCTTCAACGCGGTGGTCCGCCTGGACGACCAGCGCGATCCCGCACGCGCGCACTATCTGTGGATGGATAGCATCCGCGAGATCGTGCAGCTCGGTTCCGCCTGAGCCGGCATCGACCCATGCCGCAACTGCCTTCCGCCGATATCGACTGCCCTTACTGCGGTGAAGCGATCACGCTGTTCGTCGACGATACGGCCGGGGATCAGGACTATGTCGAGGATTGCCAGGTCTGCTGCCGGCCCATCGAAATCCGTGTGCGGATGGACGAGGACGGCGTGCCGGCGGTGTCGGTGCAACGCCAGGACGACGCCTGAGCCGGTCTTGACACGGCGTTCGCCCTCGGAGGGCCAGCATGAATCGTCCTTCTCGAGGAGCGCGGCCATGGGCATGCGGAAGATCCTGGGAGGAGGGCTGGCGCTGCTGATCACCGCATGCGCCCCCTCCGTTGCGCAACAGGCCAGCGAAACCGGGCCGCGGCCGGAACTGCCGGCTCCGCAGAAGCGCTGGATTCCCACGGTCAACATTGCTCCCGCGGTCGGCTGGCCGGAGGGCGCGGCGCCAACCGCCGCCGAAGGACTGGCGGTGCAGGCGTTCGCCCGCGATCTGGATCATCCGCGCTGGTTGTACGTGCTGCCGAATGGCGACGTGCTGGTGGCGGAAACCAACGCGCCACCCAAGCCCAGCGAGAAGGGGGGACTGCGCAGCTGGTTCATGAAGCGCACGATGGCCAAGGCCGGGGCCGGCGTACCCAGCGCCAACCGGATCACCTTGTTGCGCGACGCGGACGGGGATGGCGTCGCCGAGACCCGCCACGTGCTGCTGTCGGAGCTGTTCTCGCCGTTCGGCATGGCGCTGGTCGGCGACCAGCTCTACATCGCCAACGCCGACGCGGTGGTGCGGGTGCCGTACCGCGCCGGCCAGACCCGCATCGACGCCACGCCGGTGAAGCTCGCCGATCTGCCCGGCGGGCCGATCAACCACCACTGGACCAAGAGCCTGCTGGCCAGCGCCGACGGCCGCCGGCTGTACGTCGGCGTGGGCTCCAACAGCAACATCGGCGAGAACGGGATGGCGCACGAGACCGACCGCGCCGCGGTGCTGGAAATCGACATCGCCAGCGGCCAGCGGCGCGTGCATGCCTCCGGCCTGCGCAATCCGGTCGGACTGGCATGGGAACCGATCACCGGCGCGCTGTGGACGGTGGTGAACGAGCGCGACGAAATTGGCGATCAACTGGTGCCGGACTACCTGACCCGCGTGCGCGAGGGCGCTTTCTACGGCTGGCCCTACAGTTATTACGGCGCGCACGTGGACGCGCGGGTGCAGCCGCAGGATCCCGCGCGGGTCGCGCGCGCCATCGCCCCGGACTATGCGCTGGGCGCGCACGTGGCGGCGCTGGGACTGGCCTTCGCGCGCGGCGAACCGATGCCGGCGCGTTTCCGCGAAGGCGCGTTCATCGGCCTGCACGGCTCCTGGAACCGCTCCGAACCGGCGGGCTACAAGGTGGTGTTCGTGCCGTTCGCGCAGGGCCAGCCGACGGGATCGCCGATCGACGTGCTCACCGGCTTCCTCGATGCCGAAGGCAACGCGCGCGGTCGGCCGGTCGGCGTGGCGTTCGACCGCGGCGGCGCGTTGCTGGTGGCGGACGATGTGGGAAATGTTGTCTGGAGGCTCGCCCCGCGTTGAGGACGTAAGCGCAATGACAGTCCGCCGGGCGTATGCTCGCGCCGTCCGACAACCTGGGGAGGGAAGGGCATATGAACGGCACGATGGAGATTCCGCGTTCCAAGGGGTTCTGGCTGGTCGCCGTCCTCGCGCTGATCTGGAACCTGATCGGCGTGGCGATGTTCTGGATGCAGGTGAACATGAGCGCCGAAGCGCTGGCAGCGATGACCGAGCAGCAGCGTCAGGTCTACGAGGCGACGCCGATGTGGCTCAACGTGGCCTTCGCGATCGCGGTGTTCGGCGGCGTATTGGGTGCAATCGGCATGCTGATGGGGAAACGCTGGGCGGTGACGATGTTCTTCGTCTCCCTGCTCGCGCTGCTGGTGCAGATGATCGGCGCCTACCTGGTGACCCCGGCCTGGGATGCCTACGGCGTGGCGGGGCTGGTGATGCCGGCGGTGTTGATCGTCATCGCCCTGCTGTTCTGGCGCTACGCGCAGAAATGCATGGTGCGCGGATGGCTGGTGTAGGGAAGAGCAAATTCCCCTCACCTCAAGCGCTTCTCAACCGCCGAATGGCGGGTCAAGCGGGAGGCAAAAAAGCCGAAGTTCGCAATTGCCCCCTTTGAAAAAGGGGGCGGGCACCTGCGTAAGCAGGTGACGGGGGATTTGCTCTTGGCGCCAAAAGCAAATCCCCCTCAATCCCCCTTTTTCAAAGGGGGAGGCAAAAGCCGAGTGTTTTCCGAATCCTGGCTATCCATCGGATAGCCCCCTTTGAAAAAGGGGGCGGGCACCTGCGTGAGCAGGTGACGGGGGATTTGCTCTTGGTGCCAAAAGCAAATCCCCCTCAATCCCCCTTTTTCAAAGGGGGAGGAAAAAGCAGCATCCGCCGATTCCCGATCCGCCGATTCCCGATTCCCGGCTCTCAACCCATCTCCGCCACGTCTAGCCCGATGAATCCACCGGACTGCCGACGCCACAGCGCCGCATACAGGCCGTCGCGTTGCAGCAGTTCGTCGTGGCTACCGGTTTCGATGATGCGGCCCTGGTCCATCACCACCAGGCGATCGAGCACGGCGATGGTGGACAGGCGGTGGGCGATGGCGATGACGGTCTTGCCTTCCATCAGCGCGTAGAGCTGTTCCTGGATCGCGGCCTCGACTTCCGAGTCCAGCGCCGAGGTTGCTTCGTCCAGCACCAGGATCGGGGCGTCCTTCAGCAGCACGCGCGCGATCGCCACGCGCTGGCGCTGGCCGCCGGACAGCTTCACGCCGCGCTCGCCGACATGGGTGTCGTAGCCGCTGCGGCCCTTGGCGTCGGTCAGCGTGCGGATGAACTCATCCGCGTGCGCGCGCCGGGAGGCTTCGACGATCTGCGCCTCGTCCGCGTCCGGCCGTCCGTAGCGGATGTTGTCGCGGATGGAACGGTGCAGCAGCGAGGTGTCCTGGGTGACCATGCCGATGTTGCGGCGCAGGGACTCCTGGCGGACCCGGGCGATGTCCTGCCCGTCGATCAGGATGCGCCCGCCCTCCAGGTCGTAGAAGCGCAGCAGCAGGTTGACCAGGGTCGATTTGCCGGCACCGGAGCGGCCGACGATGCCGACCTTTTCGCCCGGACGGATGACCAGCGACAGATCCTCGATGACCTTGGAGGTGCGGCCATAGTGGAACTGCAGGTGCTCGAAGCGGATCTCGCCGCGGCTGACCTCCAGGTCGCGCGCGCCGTCGCCGTCGGTGATCGCCAGCGGCTGGGCGATGGTGTTCATGCCGTCCTCGACCGTGCCGATGTTCTCGAACAGGCTGGCGACTTCCCACAGGATCCAGTCCGACATCGAGCGGATGCGCATTACCAGGGCGATCGCGACCGCAATCGCGCCCAGCGAGATCGAACCCTGCAGCCACGCCATCACCGCCAGTCCGCCCACGCCGGCCAGCAGCAGCGCGTTGATGCTGTGCAGGCTGACGGTCAGCTGGGTGACCAGCCGCATCTGCCGGTGCACGGTGACCATGAACTCGTCCATCGCGTCGCGTGCGTAGTCCTGCTCGCGCATGGTGTGGGCGAACAGCTTGATGGTCTGGATGTTGGTGTAGCTGTCCACGATCCGGCCGGTCATCTGCGCGCGCGCGTCGGACTGGGCCATCGACACCCGCTGCAGGCGCGGGACGAACCAGAACAGGATGACCAGGTAGCCGACCAGCCACAGCGCCAGCGGCAGGATCAGGCGCAGGTCCGCGCGCCCGACCAGGATCACCGTGCCGACGAAATAGACGGCGACGTAGACGAACACGTCCATCAGCTTCATCACCGTCTCGCGGATCGCCAGCGCGGTCTGCATGACCTTCTGCGAGATGCGGCCGGCGAACTCGTCCTGGAAGAACGACACGCTCTGCCGCAGCAGGTAGCGGTGCGACAGCCAGCGCGCGATCATCGGGTAGTTGCCGAAGATGGTCTGGTGGATCACCAGCGACTGCACCAGCACCAGCAGCGGGTACACCACCACCACCAGCGTGCCCATCCACAGCAGGGTCGAACCGTGGGTGGACAGGAAGCTGGCGCGATCGGCGCTGCCGAGCCAGTCGACCAGATCGCCCATGAAATCGAAGAACAGGATTTCCAGCGCGGAGATGGCACCGGTCAGGACCGACATCAGCAGCAGCCACGGCAGCAGCGGCCGCGAGTAATGCAGCAGGAACGCGAACAGCTTGCGCGGCGGCGTGGCGGGTTCGCCGGCGGGATAGGGATCAATCCGCTTTTCGAAGAATCGGAACATCGGTCGGGTCTTCCATGTGCACGCGGCACGTCAGGGGGAATGCCCGCCCCGCCATCTCCGGCGGCGGTGGGCCGTCATCGCGCGGGATAGGGCCAGGCCGCGCGCGCCTGGCGCAGGGCATGGCCCATCCAGGCCAACTGGTCGAGCATGGTGGAGGCGGCCTGCGCGCTGGCCGCCGCGTCGCGCGGCTGCCCATCGGCGCCGAAACGGTCCCACGCCATCGGGAACAGTACCGAATTGCGCACCGCGCAGGCGTGCAGTCCGGAGAACACCTGGCGCAGTTGCTCCACCGCGCGCGAACCGCCGCTGACGCCGCCATACGCGACGAACGCCACCGGCTTGGCCTGCCAATGCTCCTGGACCGAATCGATCAGGAACTTCAGCGCCGCGGGATAGCCGTAATTGTACTCCGGCACCACCAGCAGGAAGGCATCGGCGCGCCAGATCCGCTGCTGCAGGTTGACCAGATCGGCGGAGGGCGTCATGCCGTGCCGATGCGGCAGGTCCATCAGGGCGGGGTCGACCACGTCCACCGCGTAGTCGCGGCGCTGGTCTATCTGGCCGCGGATCCAGTTGGCGACCACGTCGCAGAAGCGGCCTTCACGGTTGCTGCCATAGATCAGGGCCAGGTCGAGGGGAGGAGTCATGACGCATCAAGGACTTGCAGGGAGAGGCTGCACAGGGTAAAACCTCAATCAATATTGAGGTCAAGCGAGTGTGGCCATGTCCGCGCAAGCCAAACCGGAAACGGCGAAGAAAAAGGCGAACGTCTGCATGGAACTGACCGTGGGCGAAGTGGCGGCGAGAGCGGGGGTGGCGGTCTCCACCCTGCATTTCTATGAAAGCAAGGGCCTGATACACAGCTGGCGCAATGCCGGCAACCAGCGCCGCTACCCGCGCGAGGTGCTGCGGCGGGTCGCGATCATCAAGGTGGCGCAGCGCACCGGCATTCCGCTCGCCGAGATCCGCGAGGCCCTGTCTTCGCTGCCGGAAGGGCGCACGCCCACCGCCGCCGACTGGCGCAAGCTTTCCGCGCGCTGGCAGGCGGATCTGGACGACCGCATCGAGCGGCTCACCCGCCTGCGCGACCACATGGACAGCTGCATCGGCTGCGGCTGCCTGTCGCTGAAGGTCTGCCCGCTGCGCAACCCGCTGGATGAACTGGCGGACGAAGGTCCCGGCCCCCGCCTGCTCGACCCTTGACGTAGAGCCGAGCTCGCTCGGCTCCGAGGCACCCGGAGAAAAGAGAAACCTCCCGCGCGGCACCAGCGGAGCAAGCTCCGCTCTACATGTAGAGCCGAGCTTGCTCGGCTCCGAGATGTCCGGCGAAAAAGAAACCTCCCGCGCGCGGCACCTGCGGAGCAAGCTCCGCTCTACGCGTAGGGGATTTCACGGCGTTCGTCGGCGCTGCGGATGCCCAGTTCGATCAGCCGCATCACCGCCAGCGCTTCCTCCGGGGTGACCGGCAGCGGCGCGCCGTCGACGACCGCCGCGCGCATCGCCGCATAGTAGTGCCGGTAATCCCCGGGCAGGCTGTCGACCGTATGCGTGGTCGGTACGCCGTCCTCGCCGGCCAGGACCAATTCGCCCGGGCGGGGATCCGCGCCCCAGCCGGTGTCGCCGGGCAGGCCGCCGGCGCGCAGCCGATCTTCCTGCGCGTCCAGTCCGTGCTTGAGGTAGCTGCCGCGATCCCCGTGTACGGCGTAGCGCAGGCCGTTGCCGGGCACCAGCGAACCCGCGTGCAGGTGCACCCGCACGCGCGNGTCCGGCGCGCGCGCGCCATGGCGCTGCTTCGCCAGATCCGCCTGCACCGCCAGCGGCGTGCCGAACAACTGCAGCGCCTGATCGGCCAGGTGCGGGCCCAGGTCGTACCACAGGCCCGCACCTGGCACGTCGCTTTCGCGCCAGCGCTGCGCGACCTGCGGGCGATGGCGATCGAAATGGGAGTGGAACTCCGCCACCTCGCCGAGCACGCCATCGGCCAGCAACTGGCGCACGGTCAGGAAATCCGCATCCCAGCGCCGGTTCTGGAACACGCTGACAAGCCGATCGCTGGCACGCGCCTGTGCGATCACCCGTTCGGCTTCCGCCAGCGACAGGGTGAACGGCTTGTCCACCACCACGTGCTTGCCCTGCGCGAGCGCGGCGATGGCCAGCGGCGCGTGGGTGTCGTTGGGCGTGGCGATCACCACGACGTCGATCGCCGGATCCGCGAATGCCTCCGCCGGATCGGCCACCACCCGCGCATGCGGCAGGTCCGCATGCACCTTGCCGGCATCGCGCGACACCACGGTGTGCAGAATCCAGCCGGGCGTGCGGCCCAGCAGCGGCGCGTGGAACACCTTGCCGACGAAGCCATACCCGAGCAGGGCGACATTGAGGGAGGTGCTCATGCGTGGATTCTCCGGAACCATCGTGCCGCGATCTTAACGTCTGCATGGCGCAACTGAATGGCGCACCTGCCGGGAGCGGCGCAAACCGCCGCTCTTCACGCGTGCTGTACGCCGGCGTGGGAAGACTGGCCATGGTTTCCGCAAAACAGGAGGAACCATGAACAGGTCAACTCCCCGTGTTTTCCGTCCGTTGCTGGCCGTGGCCTGCGCCACCGGCCTGTCGCTGATCTGCGCCGGCGCGCTCGCGCAGCAGCAGACCGAACCGGAAGAGCAGCGCGCGCAGTCCGCGTCGCAGGGCGATTCGAGCCAGCCGGTCAACGACACCTGGATCACCACCAAGGTGAAGACTGAACTGCTGGCCGCCGAGGACGTCTCCGGCCTCGACATCAAGGTCGAGACCACCAATGGCGTGGTCAAGCTCTCGGGCCGGGTCGACAACCAGGCCCAGGTCGACAAGGCGGTATCGGTGGCGCGTGGTGTCAAGGGCGTCGGCAAGGTCGACAGCAGCGGCCTGAGCGTCGGCGCGAAGTAACCGGAAACGACAAACGACATCAACGTGTGTGGCACGAAGCGGGCGCATCCCAACGCAGGATGCGCCCGTTTCTCTTTCCGCCGGCAATTGCATCCATCCCCATCGGCGGGCGCACGCCGATGCACGGATGCGCGATCACTCCTGCAACAGATCCAGCAGCGCCTGGCGCTTGCGTGGACTCAGCCGGCCCAACAGCTTCAACAGGCGGCGCTGTTCGCTGGCGAGCCGGTAATCCGCGCGCGATTCGGCGACGTGGCCGCGGCGCGGCTGCTGGCCTTCGCCGGTTTCCAGCCAGTACGCATCCACGCCGAGTACGTGGGCGAGCGAACCGATCTTCGAAGTGCTCTTGCTGACACCGCGTTCCAGCGCGGAATAACTCGGCTGGGTGATGCCGACCGCCTGTGCGATCTGTTCCTGTGACATGCCGATCGCGGCACGCGCTTGTGTGAGTCGCTGAGCGAGAGTGGGGCCTGACTTGACCATGCGCATACGCTAACGGTCGCGCCCGTCGGCAGGCAAACAGGCTTGCCTATCACGGGTGCATATGCAAGGCTCTCTAACCATCGTGATGTGCGTTTTTATAGTGTGGTTTTTCACGTTTTTCATCCGCGCGCACGATGCAAGGATCGCTGACAGGAGGACGACGATGCAGGCACGCGGAACGCCGGACGAAGATCCCGGTTACCACCTTCCGGAAGAAGCGCAACTGCAATTGCAGCAAGTGCGTGATCAACTGGAAATGATGGCGGCGCTGGTGATGCCGGCACATCGCCGCGACGATGCCGACGACGCGATCCGGCTCAAGCCTTCCGCGCTGGCCCGCTGCTTTCGCCAATTGGCCGACGAGATGACCCGCGCGCTCGGTACCACCCGCTGGCATGGCTGAAATAAGCGGGGCCGGGTCCACCCGACCCGGCCCCACGCCTTCCCTGGCGTCATCGGCTCCGCCGATGGCCTGTCCTGTACTTCTACTTCACTTCAGCGCTGCACCAGCGTCGTGTCGCTTTCGCCACGCGGCGCGGGATCACCGATCTCGCGCTTGACGCTGGCCAGCGCCGGATCCACGTCCGGTTCGCCCCAGCCGCCCAGCGACTTGTAGACCGCGACCACGCCGACGTTGACGCCGGCCTCGGCCTGCGCGAGCGCGTCGTCGGCGGCCAGTTGGGTGCGCTGTGCATCGAGCAGGGTGAGGAAGTCCGACGCGCCGGCCCGGTAGCGGGCCTCCGCCAGATCGGCGGCACGGCGGGCCGCGGTGGCCTGCTCGTTGACCCGCAGCAACTGGGTCTGCCGCTTGGCGTAACCCAGCAACGCGTTCTCGGTGTCTTCCAGCGCGCCCAGCACGGCCTTCTCGTACTCGGCCACGGCACCGTCGTTCTGCGCCTGCACCGCGCGCAGGCGCGCACGCACGCTGCCCAGATCGAACGCCGCCCAACTGATCGAAGGCGTCACCGACCAGGCCTTGTTGTCGCCGTTGATCAGCCCGCTGAAATCACCGGCGAGGAAGCCGACGAAACCACGGATGCTCACCCGCGGAAACAGATCCGCGGTGGCGACGCCGACCCGCGCGGTGGCGGCGGCCAGCCGACGCTCGGCCGCGCGCACGTCCGGACGCTGGCGCAGCAGGCTGCCGGTGTCGCCAATCGGCAGCACCTTCACCAGCGCCGGTGTTTCGCGCGGCGCCAGCACCGCGTCGAGCGTGCCCGGCCGGCGGCCGGTCAGCACTTCGATGCGATGGCGCGATTGCGCCTCGGCGGTTTCCAGCACCGGCAGGGTCGCCTCGATGGCCTTCATCCGCGCCAGGCTGCTCTGCACTTCCAGTTCGGTGCCCGCGCCGAGCTCCCAGCGCGACTCGGTCAGGCGCTGGGTCTCACCGAGATTGCCCAGGGTCTTGCGGGCCACGTCCAGGCGCTTCTGCGCGCCGCGCAGTTCGAAATAGTTGCGCGCAACTTCCGCCGCCACGCTGACCTGCATCGCGGTCATGTCGTTGCGCTGGGCCTGCAGGTCCGCATGCGCGGCCTCGGCCGAACGGCGCAGCCGGCCGAACAGATCCAGTTCCCAGGCGGCGTCGAAACCGACGCTGTCGGTTTCGGTTTCCACCCGGCCCTGATCGGCCACCGGCTGCTTGCTGCGGGTCTGCTCCACGCCCAACTGCACGTGTGGAGCCAGATCCAGCCGACGCTCGCTGAACACCGCGCGCGCCTCCTGGACCCGGGCGGCGGCGATCCACAGATCGGGATTGGCGGCGAGCGCGTCGGCGATCAACTGGTCGAGGGTGAGATCCTCGAACTGCGACCACCAGTTGGCGACCGGGCGGGTGTCGTTGAACGCGGTCTCGCTGGCGCTCGGCAACGTGGCCGGCGCCAGTTCCGGCGCACGGTAGTCCGGGCCGACGGTGGCGCAGGCGGCCAGCAGCGCGGAGGCGATGCCGACGACGAGGGAACGGATCACCATGGCAGCACCTCTCCCTGGTAGAAGAAGCCGCCCTGCGGACCGTTGTCGTCGATCAGCGCCAGGGCAACGCTGGTGCGGGCGCCGTCGGCGATTTCCAGTTCGCCTTCGCCGGCGTTCATGTCGGTCTTCACATAGCCGGGATGGATGGTGTTGACCTTGATCCGGCTGTCGCGCAGTTCGTAGGCCAACTGCACCGTCCACGCGTTCACCGCGCTCTTGGAGACGTTGTAGGCCGGCACCTTGAAGTCATAGATGGGCGAGGACGGATCCGCGTTCAGCGCCACCGAGCCCAGGATGCTGGACACGTTGACGATGCGGCCGGACGAGGACTTGTGCAGCAGCGGCAGGAACGCCTGGGTCACCGCGATCAGGCCGAACACGTTGGTGTCGAAGGTCTTGCGCCAGGTCGCGGCGGTCTGCTCGGAGACCTTCTTGCCCATTTCGTCGACCAGGATGCCGGCGTTGTTGACCAGGATGTCGAGGCGGCCGTGGCGCGCCTCGACGGTGCCGACGGCCCCGGCGATGCTGGCATCGTCGGTGACGTCCAGCGTGATCGCCTCCACCGGCAGGCCTTCGGCCTGCAGCTTGAGCGCGGCCTCGACCGCCTTGGCGCGATCGCGGCCGGCCAGCAGCGTGTGCACGCCGGCCTCGGCCAGTTGCCGCACGGTGTGCAGGCCGATGCCGCGGGTGGCGCCGGTGACCAGGGCGATGCGGGATGTGTCTTGCATGGGATTCTCCAGGGAGTGGGGGAGGGAGAAACGAACCAAAGGACGAAAGGGATGCTTATGGGTGTGCTTCACCGGTCGCGTGCGCCGGGGCGTGCGAGACCAGCGGGCGATGCGCGAGCTTGCGCAGCGCCACGTAGAACACCGGGGTCAGGAACAGGCCGAACAGGGTCACGCCCAGCATGCCGGCGAACACGGTGATGCCGGTGACCGAGCGGACTTCCGCGCCGGCGCCGGTCGACAGCACCAGCGGCACGGTGCCGGCGATGAACGCCACCGAGGTCATGACGATGGGACGCAGGCGCAGGCGGCAGGCTTCCAGCGCCGACTCGACGATGCTCTTGCCTTGCAGTTCCAGCTCGCGGGCGAACTCGACGATCAGGATCGCGTTCTTGCACGCCAGGCCCATCAGCACCACCAGGCCCACCTGCACGAACACGTTGTTGTCGCCGTTGGTCAGCCACACGCCCAGGAGCGCCGACAGCAGTGTCATCGGCACGATCAGGATCACCGCCAGCGGCAGGGTCCAGCTTTCGTACAGCGCCGCCAGCACCAGGAAGGCCAGCATCACCGCCAGCGGGAACACCACCAGCGCGGCCTTGCCCTGGGTCGCCTGCTGGTAGCTCAGATCGCTCCAGTCGATGCCCATGCCGGTCGGCAGGACCTTCTCGGCCAGCTCGGTGACCTTGGCCATCGCCTCGCCGGACGACAGCACGCGCGGGTCGGCTTCACCCAGCAGGTCGGCGGCCGGATAGCCGTTGAAGCGGATCACCGGGTCGGGACCGTAGGTCTGCTTGATGCTGACCATGCTGCCGACCGGCACCATCTCGCCGTTGGCGTTCCGGGTGCGCAGGTTGGCGATGTCCTCGACGTTGTCGCGGAACTGGCCGTCGGCCTGTGCGATGACCTGCCAGGTGCGGCCGAACATGTTGAAGTCGTTGACGTAGGCCGAACCCAGGTAGGTCTGCAGGGTGTCGAACAACTCGGTCAGCGGCACGCCCTGGGCCTTGGCCTTGACGCGATCGACCTCGGCGTCCAGCTGCGGCACGTTGGCCTGGTAGCTGCTGATCGGGAAGCCCATGCCCGGCGTCTGCGACGCCGCGCCCTGGAACGCCTGCACCGCGTTCTGCAGCTCGCCATAACCCAGGCGGGTGCGGTCCTCGATGAACAGCGACCAGCCCGAACCGTTGCCCAGGCCCTGGATGGGCGGCGGCATCAGCGCGAAGGTGAAGCCTTCCTGGATGGTGGAGAACTTCTGGTTCAGCTCGGCGGTGATCTGCTCGGCGCTGTTCTTGCGGTCACCGAACGGCTTGAGGTTGAAGAACACCACGCCGCTGTTGGGGGTATTGGTGAACTGCAGCGGGTTCAGGCCGGGGAACGCGATCTCGTCCTGCACGCCTTCCACTTCCATCGCCATCTTGGCCATCTTCTTCAGCACCGCATCGGTGCGTTCGATCGAGGCGCCTTCCGGCATCTTCACGCCGGCGATGATGTACAGCTTGTCCTGCAGCGGGATGAAGCCCGCCGGCACCGCCTTGAACATCACGCCCGCGCCCAGCAGCAGCAGTGCGTATACCGCGAACACCGCGCCGCGACGGCCCAACGCGCGCGAGACCGCGCCCTCATAGCGCTCGGAGCTGCGCTTGAAGAACCGGTTGAACGGGCGGAACAGCCAGCCGAACAGGCGGTCGATGATGCGCGCCGGGGCGTCCTTGGGCGCGCCGTGCGGCTTCAGCAGCTTGGCGGCCAGCGCCGGCGACAGGGTCAGCGAGTTGATCGCGGAGATCACCGTGGAGATGGCGATGGTGACCGCGAACTGCTTGTAGAACTGGCCGGTCACGCCGGTCAGGAACGCCATCGGCACGAACACCGCGCACAGCACCAGCGCGATCGCGATGATCGGGCCGGACACTTCCTTCATCGCCAGGTGCGCCGCTTCCAGCGGGGTGGCGCCTTCCTCGATGTGGCGTTCGACGTTCTCCACCACCACGATGGCGTCGTCGACCACGATGCCGATCGCCAGCACCAGTCCGAACAAGGTCAGGGTATTGATGGAATAGCCCAGCAGGTACAGCACCGCGAAGGTACCCACCACCGAAACCGGCACCGCCAGCAGCGGGATGATCGAGGCGCGCCAGGTCTGCAGGAACAGGATCACCACCAGCACCACCAGCAGGGTGGCTTCCAGCAGCGTCGTGATCACCGACTTGATCGAATCGCGCACGAACACCGTGGTGTCGTACAC
The DNA here is from genome assembly GCF_052044485.1 of Pseudoxanthomonas sp. 22568. Taxonomy (NCBI): domain Bacteria; kingdom Pseudomonadati; phylum Pseudomonadota; class Gammaproteobacteria; order Lysobacterales; family Lysobacteraceae; genus Pseudoxanthomonas; species Pseudoxanthomonas sp. 22568. The sequence goes on along the minus strand of NZ_JBQENC010000022.1, from coordinate 5,304 downwards.
CGAGGTGATTTCCACGCCCGGCGGCAGCTTCTTGCGGATTTCCGCCATCTTGGCGACGACCGCGTCGCGGATGTCCAGCGCGTTGGCGCCGGGAGCCTGGAAGATGCCCAGCGCGGCGGCGTTCATGCCGTTCAGGCGGGCGCGCAGGGTGTAGTCGCCGGCGGCCAGTTCGATCCGGGCCACGTCCGACAGGCGCACGATTTCGCCCTCGCTGCCGCTCTTGAGCACGATGTCGCCGAATTCCTCGGCGCTTTCCAGGCGGCCCTTGGCGTTGATCGGCAGCAGGAAGTCGCTGCCGTTGGGCATCGGCTCGGCGCCGAGCTGGCCGGCCGAGACCTGCACGTTCTGCTCGCGCACCGAGCGCAGCACGTCGCTGGCGGTCAGGCCGCGCGCGGCGACCTTGTCCGGATCCAGCCAGATGCGCATCGCGTAGTCGCCGCCACCGAAGGCCTGGGCATCGCCCACGCCGGTGATGCGCGCCATCTCGTCCTTGACGTGCAGGCGCATGTAGTTGCGCAGGTACAGCGAGTCGTACTTGCCGTCCTTGGAGACCAGATGGACGACCATCAGGAACACGGGGGACTGCTTCTGCGTGGTCACGCCCTGGCGGCGCACGTCCTCGGGCAGGCGCGCCTGCGCCTGGGCGACGCGGTTCTGCACGCGCACCGCGGCCTCGTCCGGATCGGTGCCCGGCTTGAAGGTCACGGTCAGCTGCAGCACGCCGTCGGAACCGGCGACGGACTTGATGTACATCATGTCCTCGACGCCGTTGATGGCTTCTTCCAGCGGCGTGGCGACGGTTTCGGCGATGACCTTGGGATTGGCGCCGGGATAGACCGTGCGCACGACCACCGAGGGCGGCACCACTTCGGGGTATTCGCCGATCGGCAGCATCGGGATCGAGATCAGGCCGGCGGCGAAGATCACGATCGACAACACCGCGGCGAAGATCGGCCGGTCGATGAAGAACTTTGAGAAGTCCATGGGTGGATTTCCTGGAAAATGGGAAAGCAGAGGACTCGCCCCTCCCACGACGTGGGGGAGGTGGGGAGGGACGGCTCAGTCAATGCGTTGCCCGCCTCCCGGCGGGCGCGGCGGGGCTTACTTCATGGCGACGGCGTCGGGCGCGGGGGCCTTGTCTTTCGGCTTGGCATCCATCGCGACCACCTTGGCGTTCACCGGCATGCCGGGGAAGAACACCTTCTGCACGCCGCTGATGATCACGCGGTCACCGGCGACCAGGCCCTGTTCGACGATCCGCAGGCCCTGCACCATCCGGCCCAGCTTGACGTCGCGGCGCTGCGCCTTGCCTTCCTTGTCGACCACGTAGACGTAGCGGCGGTCCTGATCGGTGAGCACGGCCTTGTCATCGATCAGCGCGGCCTTGAACTCGCCGCTGCCCAGCAGGCGCACGCGGGCGTACAGCCCCGGCGTGAACAGGCGCTCCTTGTTGTCCAGCACCGCGCGGGCGCGGATGGTGCCGGTGCTGCGATCGACCTGGTTGTCGAGGAAATCGACCGTGCCGTTGTAGGGGAAGCCCTGGTCGTCGGCCAGCGCGACCTGCACCGGCACCTTGCCGTCGCGTTCGCTCGGGCGTTCACCCTTGCGGGCCATTTCGGCGTAACGCAGGAACGCGCGCTCGTCGGCGTCGAAGTGCACGTGCACCTTGTCCAGCGATACCAGCGTGGTCAGCACGCTGGCGCTGTCGCCGGCGGTGACCAGGTTGCCGGCGGTCACCAGCGCACGTCCGGCACGGCCGTCGATCGGCGCGCGCACCTGGGTCCATTCCAGGTTGAGGCGGGCCGAGTCCACCGCGGCCTGGGCGGCGGCGACGTTCGCCTGCGCCTGGGCGGCGGCGGAACGGCGCTGCTCGTATTCCTCGGTGGAGATGGCCTGCAGCTCGGACAGCTTGCGCGCACGCTCGGCCTCGCTGCGGCCCAGTTCGGCCTGGGTGCGGGCACGCGCCAGTTCGGCCTGCGCGCGCGCCAGTTCGGCGCGGTAGCTGCGCGCGTCGATGGTGAAGAGGACTTCGCCCTTCTTCACTTCCTGGCCTTCGGTGTAGTTGACGCGATCGATGTAGCCGGACACGCGCGGACGCAGTTCGACGTTCTCGATGGCCTCGATGCGGCCGCTGAATTCGTCCCACTGGCTGACCGGCTTGATCAGCACCGGGGCGACGCTGACCGAAGGCGGCGGCGGGGCACCGGTTTCGCTGGCCTGGCCGCCGCTGCAGCCGGCCAGGATGGCCAGCGACAGCACGCTGGCCGCGCCCAGGGCAAGGAATCGTCGCGTACGCGGAGCGATGTCGATGTACTTGTTCATGGAAGTCTCGTGGTGGGTGGGGGAGGAACAACGGGCGTGAAGCCTAAGACCTGAACTTAAGTTGAGGTCAAGCGGGGGCGGCATCGCCCCAGCGGGAAGCGGGAAAATCGGAGAACAGCGTGCGGGTCGGTGCCGCCGCCAGCTCCTTCGAATAGGAGACGATTGGCAGTGGCTTGCCGTGACGGCTCAGCAACGACACCGCATTGCGTCCCACCGCCAGCGCGTTGGGCCATTCGGCGCAGGCGTTGCCGGCGTTGGCCGGCGTGCAGATCGGCTTGTCCACCGACAGCAACTGCACGCGCACGCCCAGTGCGTGCGCTTCCTCGTGCAGCACCTGCGCCATCATCCGCATGGTGGCGCCGGTCACCGAAGCATGTCCGTAGCCGGACCATCCGCGTTCGGCGAACGGGCCGCCGACCAGGATGTAGTGCGTGGTGCCGCCCGACTCGGCCAGCAGCGGCAGCAGGTGCCGGGCCGCGGCCAGGTGCGGGATGACGTCCATTTCCAGTTTGTGGCGAAGCACGTCGGCGGGCTTGTCCAGCAGGCGCCCGGATTCGAGCGGGCTGGTCAGGCTGGCGAACACCGCGCGCAGCGGCCGGCCGCGCGCACGGATGTCCCGGGTCAGCCGCGCCGCATCGTCATCGCTGAAGATGCAGCCGCTGTGCATGAACTCCAGGCCGGGCTCGTCGGTGAAGCGATCGGCCAGCGCCTGCATGCGCGGGCCTTCGCGTCCAACCGCCAGCACCGGGCTGCCGACTTCCAGCAGCGCGCCGACCACACCGGCGCCGACCGTGCCGGCGGCACCCAGCACCAGCGCCTGCGGATGCGCGGCGGTGCCTTTCATGGCCGGCTCCGGCGGGAACCCGCGCCGGTCAGCAGCGCGCGCTGGCCGAACGCGCGGGCGCGCAGCACGGTCGCGGCGCCCGACTGCATCCGGCGCGGCACGGTGAATTCCCGGAAACCCGCCACCGGCGGCCGCGGGGACAGACGCGCACGCGACGGTTCGGTCGACGTGTCGGCGGACTGTCCCCGTGACCAACGGCGCCACCACCTGGCCAGCAGGCCGGACACGCCGCCAGGCGCTTGGGGGAGGGAGGCGGCGGCATTGTCCGGGGCGGTGGCTTTCACCGCGTCGGCGGGGGAGGGTTCCGACGTGGGGGAAAGTGTGGGGCGGGCGGACGGGAAAGCGATATCCGGATCCTGCGGCGTGATTGCACGATCCTGCGATGCGGAACCGGAACGCACGGTCGCGGCCAGGTTCAGGCGCAGCGCCGGGGACGGCGACGCCGCCTGGCCGGAGAAAGAAGAAGCAAGTATCCCGCTCATGGGATGTTTACTCCCGCATTCGGGATAATTATCGGGAACAGCCAGGGAGCGGTCGCCGACGGGGTGCTGCCTTGACCCACCTCCACCGTTTCGGCCGCGCGGCGCGGACGCAGGCGGATCTCCACGCCAGGCGCGCGATGGGCCAGCGCAAACGACCGCATGACCGGTGTTTCGGACAGACGGCGGACGGCCAGGGGAAGGCGGTTGGGCAGGGAAAGCGACATGGGGAGGTCATCGCCAGCGGAACAGGCGGCTACCTTATGCCTTCAATGGGGACTTGATTAGTCCGGATTTAGGGGAATAATCATCCCGCTGGCGGTCCAATCCGGATCCGCCTCCCCGGAGTCTCCCCCATGAGCCACGATCTCAACGACACGCTGATCTTCGTCAAGGTGGTCGAACAGGGCAGTTTCATCGCCGCCGCCAAGACGCTCGGCCTGCCCAAGACCACGGTCAGCCGCAAGGTGCAGGAACTGGAAACGCGCCTGGGCGCGCAGTTGCTGCATCGGACCACCCGCAAGCTGGGCCTCACCGAAGCGGGCAACATCTACTACGAACACTGCCAACGCATCGCGCGTGAACTGAGCGAGGCCGAAAGCGCGGTCAACCAGTTGCAGGGTGGCCCGCGCGGCTGGCTGCGCTTCACCACGCCCTACTCGATCGGCATCGACAAGATTGCCCCGCTGCTGGGCGAATTCCATGCGCAGTTCCCGGAGATCCGGGTGGAAATGCTGCTCAGCAACGAACCGCTGGATCTGATCGGCGGCGAGATCGACGTGGCGCTGCGGCTGGGCAACCTGCCCGATTCCAATCTGGTCGCGCGCCGGCTGGGCGTGCTGCGCACCCAGGTCTACGCCAGCAAGAGCTACCTGGCCCGCTACGGCGAACCGTTGGGCCCGGACGATCTCCAGCACCATCGCGCGCTGGCGATGCCCAAGCACCGGCGCGGCGGCGGCAGCTTCTGCTGGACCCTCAACGACGGCAACCAGGACAAGGACTTCGCGATCAACCCGATCCTGGTCGCCAACGATCCGGCCGCGCTGAAGGGCGCGCTGCTGTGCGGCGAGGGCCTGATGGTGGCGGCCGACGTGATGGTCAAACCCTACCTGGAACAGGGCTATGTGCAGCGTGTGCTGGCCGGATGGACCGGCCCGGAATTCGAGTTCAACGCAGTGTTTCCGCGTGGCCGCATGATGTCGCCGAAGGTGCGCGCGTTCGTCGATTTCCTGGTCGAGCGGCTGAAGTTCGACATGGACTACATGATGGAACACTGCCCGGTGTACCTGAAGCAGCAGGCCGAGGCGTGCGCGAGCGCGCTGGCCGAATCGGCGCGCCGCGAAACCGAAGCGGAGGAGGCGGTGGAGATCGCCACCGGCCGCCGCGTGCTGGCGGAAGTCGTGGAGTGACACGCTTCCCGCGTCGCCGCCACGGAACCGGCTAACATGCCGCCGTGGNGCGCGCGCCCTTGCCGGAGGCGAACAATGAAAGCATGGATTCCCGTGGCCGCGATGCTGCTGCTGGCCGCCTGCAAACCCGCCGCGGAACCGCAACCCGCAGCCGCTCCCGAACCCGCTGCCGTCCCGGCCGAAGCCGCGGCCCCGGCGGCGGACGCGCCGGCGTCTTCCACGCCCGAACCGATTGCGCAGACCCATGGCG
>NZ_JBQENC010000021.1:0-42253 GCF_052044485.1 Pseudoxanthomonas sp. 22568 | reverse complement strand
CCCGCACCCAGATCCTGCAGCAGGCCGGCACGGCCATGCTGGCCCAGGCCAACCAGGTGCCGCAGAACGTGCTCAGCCTGCTGCGCTGATCGGTTTCGTCCGCTCCACTGTTTCAGCTTCCTGTCGCATACGGACGGATTCGTCTCCCTCCGTCTTGGCAGTACCCAAACCCCTTCCGGAAACGGGAGGGGTTTCTTTTTTTGGGGATTCGGGATTGGGGATTCGGGATTGGCAAAAGCACTGATCCCCAACCCCGAATCTCCAATCCCGGCCCCAATGGCACAAATCCTGCATCGCCTCTTCCGTCCCGCATTTCTCGCCGACCGGGGCTCAAGCCACGGCGGCGGGAGACGGAGAAATGCGGGCTAAAGATCGGCCTCCGGAGGCCGTTACCACTACACGGGCGACGCCGCCATCCATCAGGGATGCAGGTTCGTCCCGACGCCCGTTCCGGAACGGGCACGACAGGAGATCCTCGATGGCAGACTACTCGCTCGGTTACGGTGGTGTCGGCTCCGGCCTGGACATCACCGGCATGGTGGAGAAGCTGGTGGCAGCGGACCGCAAGCCCGCCGACGCCCGCCTCAACCGCATCGAGTCGAGCGCCAAGTTCAAGGTCTCCGCGCTGGGCACGGTCAGCTCGGCCTTCAGCACCCTGGAAACCGCGCTGAAAGCGCTCAAGGCCGCCGATGCCTTCGACAGTCGCACCAGCAAGGTCGGCACCGACACCGTGCTGGGCGCGACCGCCGGCAAGGGCACGCCCAGCGGCGACTACACCATCCAGGTGCTCGACCTGGCCAGCGCCAACAAGTGGACCGCCGACCTGCCCGTCACCGCCGAGCAGACCTTCGGCGCCGGCAAACTGACGCTGACGGTGGGTGGCGAGACGCTCGACATCACCATCGCCGAAGGCGCCAAGCTGGTCGACGTGCGCAGCGCGATCAACGACGCCGCGCGCAGCAAGGGCGTGCAGGCCAGCGTGATCACATCCAACGACGGCCTGTTCCTGTCGGTGGCCTCGGACAAGACCGGCGCCGCCAACGGCATCTCGCTGGCCTTCAGCGAGGGTGGCGCGGATCTGCAGAACCTGGTCAACAGCATGGTCGAACGGGTCCCGGCCGCCGACGCCCGGGTGTCGATCGACGGCCTGACCGTGACCGCCAGCAGCAACAAGATCACCGACGCGGTGCCGGGCCTGACCCTGGACCTGAAGGCCAAGGGCACCAGCACCGTGACCGTGTCCGCCGACGTGGCCGCCAGCCGCAAGCTGGTGCAGGACTTCGTCACCGCGTACAACGGCGCGATCACCGCGATCAACAGTTCCACCCAGTACGACGCCGGCACCGACACCCCGTCCGCGCTCACCGGCGACGCGCAGATGCGCGGCATCGCCGGCCAGATGCGTGGCGTGCTGGGCGACCTGCTCGGCGAACTCGCCAAGCAGGGCCTGGACGCCAAGACCCTGGGCCTGCAGACCAAGGGCTATCCGTCCTCGGACGGCACCCTGACCCTGGACACGGCCAAGTTCGATGCGTTGATGACGTCCAACCCGGAAAAGGTGCGCGTCGCCTTCACCGGCGACAGCGGTTTCGCGGCCAAGCTGCAGACGACCGTGGGCACCTACATCGGCAAGGAAGGCTCGCTCACCCGGCGCACCGACGGCCTCAACGCCCAGCTCAAGGACATCGGCAACCAGCGCAAGGCGCTGGATACGCGCATGGAATCGGTCGGCAATCGCTACAAGGCGCAGTTCGTGGCGCTGGACAACATGATGTCGCGGATGAACAGCACCAGTTCGTACCTTTCGCAGCAGCTTGCTGCACTGGCCTCCCAGTAAGGCCACCTCCGCGGGGAGTCCGCGGGAGACAGGAGATAGAAGGAATGTCAGCCCATTCTTACGCCGCGCAGTACCGCAACACGGGCATCAGCAGCGCCGTGATGGAAGCCGATCCGCACCGCCTGGTCGCGTTGTTGCTGGCCGGCGCCTGCGATCGCATCCGGCTGGCGGAGGCCTGCGTGGAGCACGGCGATCTGGCCCGCAAGGGCAAGGCGATCGGCGAGGTCTGCGCGATCATCGGCCATCTCAACGGTTCGCTGGACCACGAGGCCGGCGGCGAGATCGCCGGCAGCCTGTCGGCGCTGTACGACTACCTGCAGGGCCGGCTGATCGAGGCCAACCTGCACAACGACGCGGCCGCGCTGCGCGAATCGCTGGAACTGCTGGGCGAGATCGAGTCGGCCTGGAACGCCATCCCCGCCGAACAGCGACAGCGTCCGGCCGCGGTCCAGGGAGCCTGAGATGACCGCGGTGTCGATGGACGCCCTGTTCGCGCAATTGCAGGCCATGCACGACAGCCTGCAGAACGGCGATCTGGACACCGTGCAGGGCCTGCTGGACCAGCATGATCGCGATGTCCGCGATTTCATGCAGGCCCCGCAGGGCCGCGATACCGGCACCGACACGCTGTCCAACCTGCTGTACGCGCAGTTGCAGTTGCAGGACCGCCTGCGCGACGCCCGCGACGCGGCCGCGCGCAAGCTGCGCGAATCGCAACAGGCCGAGCGCGCCGCGCGCGCCTATCTGTCGACACCGGGAGCCTGAGCCATGCCCATGCGCGTGCCCCTGTTGAACCATCCGGCGGAAACCGAACTGTTCGGCGATGCCCTGACCTGCGAAGCCTGGCTGCCGGCGGGATTCCGCGCCGGCGAGGCGCGCCAGCCGCCGGCCGCGGCCGAATCGCTGCTGCATGCGCTGGCGGTCGCCGAGGACGCGCGCGGCGACGACACCGACGATCGCAAGGGCGAACCGTCGATCTCGTTCCAGCGCCTGGAAGCCAAGGTCGATCTGCTGATGAACCTGGTCGGCAAGCTGGCGCGCCAGCGCGACGACGCCCCGCCCCTGCGCGGACTGCGCTGGTCGCATCTGGGCTTGCGCCTGGATGCCACGCAGCCGTTCGGCCTCGCCCAGGGCGATGCCGGCGTGGCCTTGATTGAGCCGGCGAACTGGCTCAGCGATCACATCGAACTGCCGGCACGGGTACTGGCGACATCCGCCACCGCCGATGGCCAGCATCATCTGTGGCTGCGCTTCGCACCGCTCGGCGCCGGCCTGGCCGACGCGCTGGAGCGCCACCTGTTCCGGCTGCACCGCCGCCAGATCGCCGAAGCGCGGCTGATGGCGCGCCAGACCGACTGAGGCTCATCACCGTCGCTCTCGTCTGCGAACGCGGCGCCGACCGAACGGGCACCGGGCATCTCGACGGAAACCCGTCACCGGGGGCAAGCTTGTGTGACGAACTTCAAGCTTTGACGGCTTCGACACTTAAGTAACATTGGCGGGATCCCGACGGGCCGCTATCGTGGCGCGACCTCCCCACGAGCCCTGCCCCTTCCAGTGCGTGTCCTGATCGTTGATGACCATACCCTGGTGCGTGCCGGCATCGGCCGCTTGCTCCAGTCGATCGCGGACGTGGATGTGGTGGCGGAGGCTTCGGACGCGCAACAGGCGCTGGACATGGCCGCCATCCACCGGCCCGACGTCATCCTGCTTGACCTGTCGCTGCCCGATCGCAGCGGGCTGGATCTGCTCAAGCCGCTGAAGGAATCGCTGCCACAGACCAAGGTCGTGATCATGTCGATGCACAACGATCCCGGCCAGGTGCGCAGCGCGCTGGATCGCGGCTGCGCCGGCTTCGTGGTCAAGGAGGCCGCGCCGATGGAACTGGAACTGGCCCTGCGCGCGGCCGCCGCCGGCCAGGTGTTCCTGAGTCCGCAGGTGTCGTCGAAGATGCTGGCGCCGATGCTCGGCCAGGCGCGGCCGACCGGCATCGACGCGCTGTCGCCGCGCCAGCGCCAGATCCTGCGCAAGCTGGGCGGTGGCATGAGCAGCAAGGAAATCGCCGCGCACCTGGGCATCAGCGTCAAGACGGTGGAAACCCATCGCGCGCGGATGATGGAATCACTGGGCTGCCGGCGCGCCAACGACCTGCTGCTGCTGGCCGCGCGCCACCAGAACGATCTGGCCTGAGGTTTCTGGCCCGGGCCTTGCAGGACAAGGGGGCGTCCGCCGTTCCCGCGGCGGCGCACCGTCGCCAGGTCCTCCCCAGGCCCCCCGACGGCGCTCTCCCCGCCATTCCCCCGACACGCCATCGCGTCCAAAGTCCGGCGATGTCAGGAAATCCCTGACAGCGCCCTCGGGCATGCCCCCACCACAACCAGAAACGCCCTGATTCTTTTTCCGCCGCGCGCGGCGCAAAGTTTCCCCACGACGTGAAATCCACGTGAACGTCGAATCGGGGCAACGATGCAAACGCGGCGAATGGGGATTTGGGGATGAAGACGGGACTCACCACGCAGCTCGGCCAGCAACTGCACCTCACGCCGCAGCTGCTGCAATCGATCCGGCTGCTGCAACTGGACGGCCTGCAACTGGAAATGGAAGTCCGCCGCGCGCTGGACGCCAATCCGCTGCTGGAACTGGAAGAGGAGCCCGTCGCCGTCGGCGAGCAGGGCGATGCCGCCAGCGCCCCGCTGGAAACCGCCGCCTTCGACGAACTGCCCGAAACCTCGATGTGGGACGTGCATGGCGGCGGCTGGCAGGAAGGCGACGACGACCGCCTGCAGCGCCTGGAAGACGCCGGCAGCACCGACCCGCAGGTGCGCGCGCTGCAGTCGCTGGCGCTGGAACTGGACGCGCCCGCGCTGGCCGTGGCCGCGTTCTGGCTCGAACACACCGACGAGGCCGGTTACCTGGGTGCCGACGCGGATGCGCTGGCCGCCCAGGCCGCCGAACGCTTCGCCATCACCGCCGCGGCCGCCGAAACGATCCGCCAGCACATCCTGCACGGCGAATGCGCCGGCCTGGCCGCGCGCGACCTGCGCGAATGCCTGCGGGCGCAGCTGGCCGCCCTGCCCGGCCGCGTGCCGGCCCGCCACATCGCCGCCCGCATCCTCGACGAAGCGCTGGACCTGCTGGCCGCGCACGACGAAAACGCACTGGCCGCGCGCCTGCACCTGGATCCGGAACAGATCCGCGAAGGCATCCGCCTGATCCTGTCGCTGCAGCCGCGCCCGGCCGAAACCCTGCTGCCCGCCCCCACCGGCCACATCGTGCCGGACGTGGTCGCCTGGCATGCCGACTGCGCGTGGCGGGTCGCGCTGAATCCGGCCACCACCCCGCGCCTGTCGGTCTCGCCGCTGCACGAGCGCGCGCTGGACCAGTTGGATTCGAAGGCCGAACAAGGCGACGGCGCCCGCCGCCTGCGCGAGCTGCTGCAGGAAGCGCGCTGGCTGACCCGCGGCCTGTCGATGCGCTATGAAACCCTGCTGCGCACCGCCCGCGCGATCGTCGAGCGCCAGGCCGGCTTCCTCGCCCATGGCGACGAGGCGATGGCGCCGCTGACCCTGAAGGAAATCGCCGATGAAATCGGCATGCACGAGTCCACCGTCTCGCGCATCACCACCGGCAAGTACATGCAGACCCCGCGCGGCACCTTCGAGCTGAAGCATTTCTTCGCCGTCCGCCTGGAGGGCGCCAGCGTGTCCGGCCCGGCGGTGCGCGCGATGGTCCGCCGCCTGATCGAGAACGAACCGGCGCACAAGCCGCTGGCCGACGAGGCGATCGCCGGCCTGCTGGCCCGCCAGGGCATCCACATCGCCCGCCGCACGGTCGCCAAGTATCGGGAACAGCTGGACATCGCCTCCGCACGCGACCGCCGGCGCGGTAACGTGTCGGCCTTGGCCAGGGCCGGATAAGGAAGCACGCGCATGAACAAGATCACCGTACTGCTGGTGGACGACCACGAGGGTTTCATCAACGCGGCCATCCGCCACCTGCGCAAGCTGGACTGGCTGGACATCGTCGGCCGGGCCAGCAACGGTCTGGAGGCGATCGAGCGTTCGGAGTCGCTGCGCCCGGACGTGGTGCTGATGGACCTGGCGATGCCCGAGATGGGCGGCCTGCAGGCCACCCGCCTGATCAAGACCCAGGACCAGCCGCCGTTCGTGGTCATCGCCAGCCACTTCGACGACGCCGAACACCGCGAGCACGCCAGCCGCGCCGGCGCCGACGAATTCGTCAGCAAGCTTTCCTACATCCAGGAAGTCCTCCCCATCCTGGAAAAGTTCCGAGACAACCGCCATGAGTGAATCCCGAATCCTTGTCCTCGACGCCGATGCCGCCCGCGCGGTGCGGGTGACCGACCTGCTGGAGTTCATGGACCTGACCCCGCGCTGGGCCGCCGAGGCCGGCGACGTCGACATCCGCCGGCACCGCCCGCACGACTTCATGGCGGTGATCGTCGGCCGGATCGAGGACAGCCCGTCCACCCGCGCGCTGTTCGCCTGGCTGGGCGATGCGCCGCTGCCGCCGCCGGTGCTGCTGCTGGAAGCCGAACCGGCCGCGTTCGCCACCGCCCACGGCCTGCACGAGGCCGGGGTGTGGCCGCTGGATACCCCGATCCGCCACAGCCAGCTGGAAAGCTGCCTGCGCCGGGCCAGCCTCAAGCGCCTGGACACCGAGCACCAGGCGCAGACCGCGCAGGGCAACGGTCCGACCGGCAACAGCCCGGCGGTGGTGCGCCTGCGCCGGCTGATCGACCAGGTCGCCGCGTTCGACACCACCGTGCTGGTGCTGGGCGAATCCGGCACCGGCAAGGAAGTGGTGGCGCGCGCCATCCACGAGCATTCGCCGCGCCGCGACGGTCCGTTCGTGGCCATCAACTGCGGCGCGATTCCGCCGGATCTACTGGAAAGCGAACTGTTCGGCCACGAGAAGGGCGCCTTCACCGGCGCGCTGAGCGCGCGCAAGGGCCGCTTCGAGATGGCCGAGGGCGGCACCCTGCTGCTGGACGAAATCGGCGACATGAGCCTGCCGATGCAGGTCAAGCTGCTGCGCGTGCTGCAGGAGCGCAGCTTCGAGCGCGTCGGCGGCAACCAGACCATCCGCTGCAACGTGCGGGTGATCGCCGCGACCCACCGCAACCTGGAGGATCGCATCGCCGAAGGCCACTTCCGCGAGGATCTGTTCTATCGCCTCAACGTGTTCCCGATCGAGATGCCCGCGCTGCGCGAGCGCCTCGACGATCTGCCGGCGCTGGTCACCACCCTGGCGATGCAGTTGGCCCGCACCGGCCGCGGTGAAGTGCGCTTCGCCGACGAGACCCTGCAGGCGCTGCGCTTCTATCCCTGGCCGGGCAACGTGCGCGAACTGACCAACCTGGTCGAGCGCATGGCCGTGCTGCACCCCGGCGGGCTGGTGCGGGTGCAGGACCTGCCGCGCCGCTACCTGCCGGAGGACGGCGTGCTGCCGGTGCCGGCTGCCGAGGCGCAGCCCGCGCTGGCGCACCGCGCCGCCAGCATCGACGCGGCCGCTGTCGAAACCCCGACCGCCGCCGTCGCCGCGTCCGATCGCCTGCCCGAGGACGGCATCGACCTGCGCGAGCACATCGCCCGGATCGAACTGAACCTGATTCGCGACGCGCTGGATCGCGCCGGCGGCGTGGTCGCCCACGCGGCCCAGTTGCTCGGCCTGCGCCGCACCACCCTGGTGGAAAAGCTGCGCAAGTACGGCGTCGAACGCGAGGATGCGCTGGCGACGGAAAACTGACAGGCCCGGCGCGGCGGTTGCGGCACGCATCTTGCAACGATGAGCCCAGACACTCCGCCGAACTGCGCCCATGTCCGATTCCGTCGCCTCCATCCTCTCGCAGATCCGCAGCTACCAGCACCAGCTGGGCACGCGCGCGCTGGAGCCGGTGCAGAACCCGAACGCGGTCCAGTTCGGCCAGCCCGCGGTCAAGGCGCCCAGCTTCGGCGAAACCCTGCAGAACGCGTTGCAAGGCGTCAACGACGCGCAGAAGACCGCCGGCGCGCTGTCGCAGGCGTTCGAACTCGGTGACCCGCGCGCCGATCTGGCGCGGGTGATGGTCGCTGCCCAGCAGTCGCAGGTCGCCTTCCGCGCCACCGTCGAAGTCCGCAACCGTCTCGTCCAGGCCTACCAGGACGTGATGAACATGCCGCTGTAACCCACCGCACCGCCTGAGCCCGAACGCACCGGAACCGCACGCCCATGGCCCTGACCCTGTCCAAGGAATCACTGAAGGAATCGCTGAGCGCCGAGAAGGCCGGCGCCGCGCTGACCAAGATCCAGGACTTCCCGGTGTTCCGCCAGCTCGGCACGCTGCTGATGATCGCCGGCGCGGTCGCGGTCGGCCTGATGGTATTCTTCTGGTCGCAGAAGCCCGACTTCACCCCGCTCTACACCGGCCTGGATCCCAAGGCCACCGCCGAGGCCGCCGACCTGCTGCGCGCCGCGCAGATTCCGTTCCAGCTGGACCAGGCCAGCGGCGCGATTTCGGTGCCCGCCGAGAACCTGCACGACGCCCGCCTGAAACTGGCCGGCTCGGGCCTGGCCGAGAACGGCCGGCTCGGCTTCGAGCTGATGGAACGCGATCCCGGTTTCGGCGTCAGCCAGTTCGTCGAGAACGCCCGCTACCAGCACGCGCTGGAAACCGAGCTGGTGCGCACCATCACCACCCTGCGCCCGGTCCGTGACGCGCGGGTGCACCTGGCCATTCCCAAGCCCAGCGCGTTCACCCGCCAGCGCGAGGTCGCCAGCGCCTCGGTGGTGCTGGAACTGCGCTCGGGCGCGATGCTGGAACGCAACCAGGTCGATGCCATCGTGCACCTGGTGTCCTCGAGCATTCCGGACCTGGCGCCGGAACGCGTCACCGTGGTCGACCAGAGCGGCCGCATGCTGACCATCAGCGATCCCAACAGCGAGGCCGCGCTCAACGCCGCCCAGTTCGAACGCGTGCGCAAGCTGGAAACCTCGCTCAACCAGCGCATCAAGGAATTGCTGGAACCACTGACCGGCCCCGGGCGGATCAACGCCGAGGTCGCGGTGGACATGGACTTCTCGGTGGTCGAGGAAGCGCGCGAGACCTTCGCCAACGATCCGGCCAAGGTGCGCAGCGAGCAGGTCAGCCAGAACACGGTCGCCAAGCCGGGACCGGAGGGCGTGCCCGGCGCGACCAGCAATACCCCGCCCGGTCCCAACGCCGCCGCCGCGCCCAATCCCGAGGCGCCGGTAGAAACCGCCAGCAGCGCGACCCGCAACTTCGAGATGGATCGCACCCTGCAACACACCCGCCAGCCCGCCGGCCGGGTACGCCGGGTCACCGCCGCGGTGCTGGTCGATCACGTGCCGCGCGCCGGCGCCAACGGCAAGACCACGATGGTGCCGCTGGACGCGGCCACCCTCACCCGGGTCGAGGCGCTGGTGAAGGAAGCGGTGGGCTTCGACGCCGCGCGCGGCGACTCGGTATCGGTGATGAACGCGCCGTTCGTGCGCGAGCCGGTGCCGGTGGAGGACGTGCCGTTCTGGGAAAGCCCGTGGCTGCAAAACCCGATGGTGCGCGACGTCGCCCGCTATGGCCTGGGCGCGATCGTGGTACTGGCGCTGCTGTTCGGCGTGCTGCGCCCGGCGATGCGCCAGATCATCCAGCCGCGCGCGAAGAAGGCCGCCGCCGACGCGGTGGACGTGAGCCTGGTCGACGAAGGCGACGAGGATGCCCGCATCGTCGCCGCGCTGCGCCAGGACCATGCCGAGATCAGCGTGCCGCGCGCGCTGGCCTCCGATGCCTACGAGGATCGCCTGCGCCACGCCCGCGAGGCGGTCAAGAACGATTCCAAGCAGGTCGCGCAGGTGGTGAAGGACTGGGTGGCCAGCGATGATTAATCCCAACGACACCGAACTGACCGGCGTGCAGCGCGCCGCCGTCCTGCTGCTCTCGCTGGGCGAGCAGGATGCCGCCGAAGTGCTCAAGCACATGAACGCCAAGGAAGTGCAGAAGCTCGGCATCGCCATGGCCACCATCAGCGGCATCAGCCGCGAACAGGTGCTGCAGGTGATGGACAGCTTCAACCACTCGCTGGAGAAGCAGACCTCGCTGGGCATGGGCGCCGACGACTACGTGCGCAAGGTGCTGGTGCAGGCGCTGGGCGAGGACAAGGCCGGCAGCCTGATCGATCGCATCCTGCTGGGGCGCAACACCACCGGCCTGGACACCCTGAAGTGGATGGACCCGCGCGCGATTGCGGATCTGGTGCGCAACGAGCACCCGCAGATCATCGCCATCGTGCTCTCGCACCTGGACAGCGACCAGGCCGCCGAGACCCTGAAGATGCTGCCCGAACGCGCCCGCTCGGACGTGCTGCTGCGCATCGCCACCCTCGACGGCATCCCGCCGAACGCGCTCAACGAACTCAACGAGATCATGGAGCGCCAGTTCTCCGGCAACCAGAACCTGAAGTCCTCCAGCATCGGCGGCATCAAGGTGGCCGCGAACATCCTCAATTTCATGGACAGTGGCCAGGACCAGACCATCCTGGGCGCGATCAACCACATCGACGCCGACCTGGGCGCGCGCATCCAGGACCTGATGTTCGTGTTCGACAACCTGATCGACCTGGACGATCGCGAACTGCAGGCGATGCTGCGCGAAGTGCCCAACGACCGCCTGGGCCTGGCCCTGCGCGGCGCCGACGCCAAGGTGCGCGAGAAGATCACCCGCAACATGTCACAGCGCGCCGCGCAGATCCTGATGGAGGACATGGAGGCGCGCGGTCCGGTGCGGCTGTCGGATGTGGAAGGCGCGCAGAAGGAAATCCTCGCCATCGTCCGCCGCCTGGCCGACCAGGGCGTCATCTCGCTCAACGCCAGCAGTGAGGAGATGGTATGAACGATCCGGTGCGCTGGATGGCCCCGCCGCTGGATTTCGTGGCCCGCCGCGCGCCGGAGGCCGAGCCGCCGCCGGTGCTGCGTCCGCCGAGCCTGGAGGAAATCCAGGCGATCGAGGAAGCCGCCTACCGCGAGGGGCTGGAACGCGGCCGCGCCGAAGGCCACGCAGAGGGTTTCGCCCAGGGCCAGGCCGAGGTGCGTCGGTTGACCGCGCAGATCGAAGGCATCCTGGATAACTTCTCGCGCCCGCTGGATCGGCTGGAAAACGAAGTGATGGGCGCGCTGTCGGAACTGGCGGTGCGCATCGCCGGCAGCCTGGTCGGACGCGCCTACCAGGCCGACCCGATGCTGCTGTCGGAACTGGCCAGCGCCGCGCTCGACGCGGTGGGCGGCACCAGCCGCGAAGTCGAATTGCGCCTGCATCCGGACGACATCGCCGCGTTGACGCCGGTGCTGTCGATGATGCCGACCACCCGGCTCACCGCCGACACCTCGCTCAGCCGCGGCGACCTGCGCGTGCACGCCGAGAGCGTGCGCATCGACGGCACCCTGGAAGCGCGCCTGCGCGGCGCGCTGGAAAACGTATTGCAGCGCGGAGGCGCCCTCGGATGAGCGCGCAACCGCTGGAATGGCTGAATGCCCGCGACCTGCGACTGGCCGCGCGGCTGTCGCAGATCCGCCCCACCCTCGGCAGCCACGGCCTGATCCGCGAGGGCATCCTGCGCCGCGCGGTCGGCCTGACCCTGGAGGCGATCGGCTGCGAGGCGCCGCTGGGCGCCACTTGCAAGGTCGAAGTGGTCGATGGCGGCTGGGTCGACGCGGAAGTGGTCGGCTTCGCCGGCGAACGCACCTACCTGATGCCCAGCGCCGAACTGCACGGCCTGCTGCCGAACGCGCGGGTGGTGCCGCTGCGCCGGCGCGGCGGCGTGGAAGTCGGCGAAGGCCTGCTCGGCCGGGTCATCGACTCGGATGGCGTGCCGCTGGACGGACGCGGCCCGATCCGCGCCGAGTCCACCGTCAGCCTGTCCGGCGTGGCGATCAATCCGCTCTCGCGCGAACCCATCACCCAGCCGCTGGACGTGGGCGTGCGCGCGATCAACGCGCTGCTGCCCATCGGCCGCGGCCAGCGCGTGGGCCTGTTCGCCGGCTCCGGCGTCGGCAAGTCGACCCTGCTGGGCATGATGACCCGCTACACCGCCGCCGACGTGATCGTGGTCGGCCTGATCGGCGAACGCGGCCGCGAAGTGCGCGACTTCGTTGAAAGCACGCTGGGCCCGGCGGGCCTGGCGCGCGCGGTGGTGGTGGCCAGTCCGGCCGATCGCCCGCCGCTGGCGCGCCTGCAGGGCGCCTATCGCGCCACCGCGATCGCCGAGTGGTTCCGCGACCAGGGTTTGAACGTCCTGCTGTTGATGGATTCGCTGACCCGCTTCGCCCAGGCGCAGCGCGAGATCGGCCTGTCCGTGGGCGAACCGCCAACCACTCGCGGTTATCCGCCGTCGGTGTTCGCGCGCCTGCCCGCGCTGGTCGAACGCGCCGGCAACGGCTCGGCCGGACGCGGCTCGATCACCGCCTTCTACACCGTGCTGACCGAAGGCGACGATCCGCAGGATCCGATCGCCGACGCCGCCCGCGCCATCCTCGACGGCCACATCCTGCTCTCGCGCCGGGTCGCCGACAGCGGCCTGTATCCGGCCATCGACGTGGAATCCTCGGTCAGCCGCGTGGTCACCGAAATCGCCGACGAGACCTGGCGCGATCGCATCCGCAAACTGAAGCGGCTGCTGTCGGCCTACACCAGCAACCGCGACCTGATCGCCATCGGCGCCTACCAGCGCGGCAGCGATCCGACCGTCGACGAGGCCTTGGAGCGATGGCCGGAGATCGTCGAATTCCTCGGCCAGGACGTGGCCCGCTCGGCGGATCTGCGGGACAGCCGCGATGCGCTGGAGCAACTGGTCGAACGTAACGCGCAAGCCCGCAAGGAACCCTAAGCCATGATGCAATCCCGTCGAATCGACCCGCTGCTGCGCCGCGCCCAGGAGAAGGAAGACGCGGTCGCCCGCGATCTGGCCGAGCGCCAGCGCACGCTGGCGATGCACGAATCGCGGCTGGAGGAACTGCGTCGCTACGCCGACGAATACGCCGGCAGCCAGATGGCCGCGACCAGCCCGGCGCAGCTGGCCAACCGGCGGGCCTTCCTGGATCGCCTGGACAGCGCGGTGCAGCAGCAGGCGCAGACCGTGGATCGCAGCCGCGCCAGCGTGGACATCGAGCGCGACCGGTTGCTGCTGGCCAGCCGCGACAAGCAGGTGCTGGAACAACTGGCTGCCAGCTACCGGGTGCAGGAGCACCAGGTGGTCGAGCGCCGCAACCAGCGCGAGATGGATGATCTGGGCGCGCGCCGCGCGCGCCTTGCGGCGACTGCCGCCGAGGAAACCGAGGAGAGCAAGTGAAGGCGGATGCTTCCAGTTGGCTGGGCGGCATGGGCGCGAACGCGGGTGCCGGCAGCGCCGGCGCGAACGGTTCACGCACGGCCGAACCCTCGGCGAAGAAACCCGCCTTCGAGCAGTTGCTGCGCCGCGATGCGCCCGGTGCCCGCACGGAATCCGCCGCATCGGCCGGCAAGCGCCAGCGCGACGCCGCTCCGGCGCGCGAGCCCGCACGGGATGCGCGCACGGACGACCCCGCCCGCGCGCAGGCGGATGAGGCGAACGCTTCCGACGACGCCGCATCCGCGTCCGCCGCCGCCGCGCAGGCGCAACGCGACACGCGAAAGGACCGCCACGAAAGCGCCGACGAGGACGCCGCCTGGCCCCCCGCAGGACTGATCCTGGCGGTGTTCCCGCCTCCCCTGGACAGCCTTGCCGGCACGCCGGAAAGCGTCCCGCCGGGAACCCCGGGGCACGGCACGTCCGCGTTGTCGACCGGTTTCCCGGCCGGACTGCGCCTGGCCGCGAACGCCATGCCGATGGCGGGCACCATGCTCGCCGAAGGTGGACTGGCTACGCCGACCACCAGCACGGAGGCCACGTCGGCGGATCCGCTCGCCTTCGCCGGCGCGATGGCGAGCCCCGCCCGGCCCGCCGACGCTCCTCCGGCATCCGCATCCACCGGTACCGCCCCGTCCGCGATTCCGATCGGCGACCTCGCCGCCGGCGAAACCACTCCCTTGTCCGCCACGCTCGCCGCCGGACTGGCCGCGCTCAAGGACATGGCCGGCGATGCCGGCGGCGCCGATACGGACGCGCCCGCGCCGATCGCCGCTCCCCTGGCCGGCATGCCCGCGCCCGCCTCCGATTACGGCCTTGCCCGCACCGCCACCGTCAATCCGCTGGCGTCGATGACGCCGGACCTGCGCGGTGACCGTTTCGGCGACACCCTCGGCACCCAGATGATCTGGATGGCCGAACAGAAAATCGGCCATGCCCACATCCGGGTCAGCCCCGGCGATCTGGGCGCGATTGAAGTCAGCCTGCGCCTGGACGGCGATCGCGTGCACGCCGATTTCAGCAGCGCGCAGCCGGAAGTCCGGCAGGCGTTGCAGGACAGCCTGCCGCGCCTGCGCGAAATGCTGGGCCAACAGGGTTTCCAGCTGGCGCAGGCCGACGTCGGCCACCGCCAGCAGCCGCAGTCCTCGCCGGCCCAGACCAATGCCACACGTGGCGGCGACGGCACCGGCTCGAGCACGGACACCGCACCCCGCAGCGCGCCGGTTCGCATCGCCCGCGGATTGCTGGACGCCTACGCCTGACCCGCAACGCCCGTAGAGCGGAGCTCGCTCCGCTGCTTCGGCTTTGGCTTTGGCCTGAATGGTTCGTTCGCCATCGGTATCGCGCCCCAGCACCCGGTAACCCTTCCGGATGAAGGCCGGACGGAATGGCAAAGCCGGAGCAGCGGAGCAAGCTCCGCTCTACGTCGGTGCCCCGGCCGGGCTGTCGGCGGCTCCGCACGACGGCGTGTGCCTCCGCCGGATTTCCGGCACCGCCCCGCCGGGTCCACGGCACGCCACTTGCATCTTCTCCCGCGTCCATCCAGGAGAACGCCCGCGTGCCCCCCGCCGAGAAACCCGACCCCAAGCTGCTCAAACCAACGCCCAAGGCGGGCAAGCCCTGGCTGATCATCGGCCTGGTCGCGCTGGTTGCCGCCGGTGCGGCCGGCGGCGGCGCCTGGTTCCTCGCGTCGCGCAACGCCGCGTCCGCCAAGGCGGCCGAAGCCAAGCCCACGCCCGACGCCAGCAAGGTCCCCGCGCCGGCGCAGTACTTCGCCCTGGAGCCGCCCTTCGTGGTCAACCTGATCGGTTCGGCCGGTGGCGCGCGCTACCTGCAGGTCGAAGTGCAGCTGATGACCCGCGATCCGGAGTCGCTCAAGGCCATCGAACTGCACGCCCCGGCCCTGCGCGCCAAATTGCTGATGCTGTTCGCCCAGCAGAACGCCGAGGAGCTGATCACCCGCGCCGGCAAGGAAAAGCTGCAGGCGCAGGCGCTGGCCGAGGTGCGCAAGCTGATGAACGCCGAAACCGGCAAGCCTGGCGCCGAGCAATTGCTGTTCACCAGTTTCGTGATGCAGTAAGGGGAAGCCCGCGATGATGAGCGACCTGCTTTCGCAAGACGAAATCGACGCCCTGCTCCACGGCGTCGATTCCGGTGCGATCGAGACCGACGAGCCGCCGCCGGACCCCGGCGTCGCCCGCCTGTACGACTTCGCCAGCCAGGACCGCATCGTCCGCGGCCGCCTGCCCACGCTGGAGATGATCAACGAGCGCTTCACCCGCACCTGGCGCATCGGCCTGTTCAACCTGCTGCGCCGCTCGGCCGACCTGTCGGTGCGTGGCATCGAGATGATCAAGTTCGGCGAGTACCTGCACTCGCTGTACGTGCCGACCAACCTCAACCTGATCCGGCTCAAGCCGCTGCGCGGCGTCGGCCTGATGGTGTTCGAGCCCAAGCTGGTCTACACGGTGGTGGACAACTTCTTCGGCGGCGACGGCCGCTATCCGGCCAAGATCGAGGGCCGCGAGTTCACCGCCACCGAGATGCGGGTGATTCACCTGCTGCTCAAGCAGACCTTCACCGATCTGGTCGACGCCTGGGCGCCGGTGATGCCGGTGGAATTCGAGTACATCAACTCGGAAGTCAATCCGCACTTCGCCAACATCGTCAGTCCGCGCGAGTACGTGGTGGTCAGCCGCTTCCATGTCGAACTGGACGGCGGCGGCGGCGACCTGCACATCACCCTGCCTTATTCGATGCTGGAGCCGATCCGCGAACTGCTCGACGCCGGCATCCAGTCCGACCGCGTGCACGACGACGACAGCTTCCGCGACAGCGTCAACGATCTGCTGCGCGGCGCCGAGGTCACCCTGTCCAGCGTGCTCGCCGAGAAGCGCATCAGCCTGCGCGATCTCACCCGTTTGAAGGTGGGCGACATCCTGCCCATCGACCTGCCGCGCACGGTGCCGGTGTGCGTCGAGCAGGTGCCGGTGTTCACCGGCGAGTTCGGCACCTCCAACGGCAACAACGCGGTGAAGATCATCGCCCATCGTCCGCCCGGCGCGCTGGTCACGCCGCCGCCCGCGGCGCCTTCGCTCGCCCCGACCGCTACCGACATCGCCACCCAGGATTCCCTGCCATGAACCAACCCCTCACCGAAGAAGCCGCCGCTGCGCAATTCGAGGCCCTGCAGGCCGATGCCGGACGCAGCCTCAGCGACATGAGCCTGGACGTCATCCTGGACGTGCCGGTGGTGCTGTCGCTGGAAGTCGGCCGCACCCGCATCCCGATCCGCAACCTGCTGCAGCTCAACCAGGGCTCGGTGGTGGAACTGGAGCGCGGCGCGGGCGAGCCGCTGGACGTGTTCGTCAACGGCACCCTGATCGCACACGGCGAAGTGGTGGTCGTCAACGAACGCTTCGGCGTGCGCCTGACCGACGTGGTCAGCCCGAGCGAACGCATCCGCCGCCTGCGCTGAGCCAAGGTCCATGTCGTTTCCGCTTCCCCTGATCGCCGCCGCCGCCACGGCCGCCGCGCCCGCGCAGAAGATTGGCCACGCCGCGCCGGCCACGCCCGGCATCGGCGGCGCGCTGGTAGGCCTGATCCTGGTATTGGGCCTGATCCTCGGTCTGGCCTGGCTGCTCAAGCGCCTGCCTGGCGCCGGCCTGGGCCTGCGCCCGAACGATCAGCTGCGGATCGTCACCAGCCTGTCGGTCGGCACCAAGGAACGCCTGCTGGTGGTCGAGGTGGGCGGCGAACAACTGCTGCTGGGCGTGAGCCCGGGCGGCATCGCCCACCTGCATCGCCTGCCCGAACCGCTGCCGCCGGTGCCGGTGCAACCCCTGCCCAACTTCGCCGAACTGCTGGCCAAGCGCCTGCGCAAAGAGAAATGATGATGCGTCGCCTGTTGCCCTTCCTGCTGTGCCTGTGGCTGCTGGCCGCGCCCGTGCTGGCGTTCGCGCAGAACGCGCAGGCCGCCGCTCCCGCCAACGCCACGGCCGCCACCGCGCCAGCGGCGCCCACGCCGCCGGGCAAGCCGACCCTGCCCACGCTGCCGGACGTCAACGTCGGCCAGATTGGCGGTCGCAACGTCAGCCTGCCGTTGCAGACGCTGCTGCTGATGACGGCGATCACCCTGATCCCGTCGATTCTGCTGGCGATGACCGCGTTCACCCGCATCATCATCGTGCTGGGCCTGCTGCGGCAGGCCTTGGGCACCGGCCAGACCCCGTCCAACCAGGTGCTGGTGGGGCTGGCGCTGTTCCTGACCATGCTGGTGATGATGCCGGTCGGGGAGAAAGCCTGGGCGCAGGGCATGGCGCCGTATCTCGACGGCCAGATCGACTTCGCCACCGCCTGGACCCTGACCACCGGCCCGCTGCGCGACTTCATGCTGGCGCAGGTGCGCGAAACCGACCTGATGACCTTCGCCGGCATGGCCGGCCACGCCAGCTACGCGAGTCCGGCCGACGTGCCGTTCCCGATCGTGGTCGCCTCCTTCATGACCAGCGAACTGAAGACCGCGTTCGAAATCGGCTTCCTGATCTTCATTCCCTTCGTGATCATCGACCTGGTCGTGGCCAGCGTGCTGATGTCGATGGGCATGATGATGCTCTCGCCGATGCTGGTCTCGGCCCCCTTCAAGATCCTGCTGTTCGTGCTGGTCGACGGCTGGGTTTTGATCGTCGGCTCGCTGGCGGCGAGCTTCAACTAGCCGGGAATGGGGAATCGGGAATGGAGAATCGCAAGAGCGACTTCCCGGCAACCTGATTTCCCTGCACCTCGATTCCCGATTCCCCATTCCCGATTCCCGTAAACAATGACTCCCGAAACCGCATTGACCGAACTGCGTGGCGGCCTTGAAATCGCGCTGTGGGTGGGTGGGCCGCTCTTGCTGGTGGTGCTGGTCGTCGGCGTGGTGATTGGCGTGATCCAGGCGGCGACGCAGTTGAACGAGCCGACCATCGCGTTCGTCGCCAAGGCCATCGCGCTGACCGCGGCGCTGTTCGCCACCGGCAGCTATCTGATGGGCACGCTGGTGGAGTACACCACGGCGCTGTTCCAGCGCTTGCCGCATCTGATTGGGTAAGGCGGTGGCGACGGTTGGCCAGGTATCGCGGGGGAATCCCCTCCTGCCCCCCCTTTTTCAAAGGGGGGAATGTCCGGGTGCCGTTCTGGTTTTTCCACGGTGGCGGCCTGCCGAATGTGTTGGCAACCCGGCGGGGATGCGCGGATGAATGCCGCCACCCAGATGGTCATCGATGGGCAGCAGGCGTTCGGCCTGATCACCACGCTGCTGTGGGTGATGCTGCGCACCGGCGCCATGCTGATGGCGATGCCGCTGGTCGGCACCCGCGCGGTGCCGGTACGGGTGCGGGTGATCCTGGCCGGCGCGCTGTCGCTGGCACTGGCGCCGATGCTGCCGTCGCCGCCCACCCAGATCGCCTTCGATTCGGCCAACGTGCTGACCGCCGCGCGCGAGCTGGCGGTCGGCGCCTGCATCGGCTTCCTGCTGCGACTGGCGTTCGAGGCCGGCGCGCTGGCGGGTGAACTGATCTCGCAGGGCACCGGCCTGGCCTTCGCGCAGATGTCGGATCCGCTGCGCGGCGTGAATTCCGGCGTGGTCGGCCAGTGGTTCTACCTGGCGTTCGGGCTGGTGTTCTTCACTCTCAACGGGCACCTGGCGCTGGTGGCGCTGCTGGTCGACAGCTACCACTCGCTGCCGATCGGGACCGCGTTGCCGGACCCGCAAGCGGTGTTGCAGGTCGCACCGGCATTCTTCATGCAGATCCTGCGCGCGGCCCTGAGCCTGGCGCTGCCGGTGATGGTGGCGATGCTGGCGGTGAATCTGGCGTTCGGCGTGTTGGGTCGCGCGGCGCCGGCGCTCAATCCGATCCAGTTGGGCCTGCCGACCGCGCTGCTGCTGGGATTGTTCCTGCTGGCGCTGTTGTCGGGGGAACTCGGACCGCCGGTGCAGCGCATCTTCGACCAGACCTTCGACGCCGCGCGGCAGCTGACACCCTAACCCTGCGTAAAGCGGAGCTTGCTCCGCTGCTCCGGCTCCTGCTCTGGCTTTTATCCGTGAGCGGGATGGCAAAGGCGAAGCGAAAGCCAGGGCAGCGGAGCAAGCTCCGCTCTACGCGAGGGCATCAGCCGCGCAGGCGACGGGATGGCAAGGCGCCCCACTACGCCGCCGCCCTGCGCAGCAACGCGGCATCCTCGCTGCGCAGATCCCGCTCCCGTCCGATCAGGTGCACCTCGTTCAAGCACGGCTTGGACAACCGGTGCACGCGCACCCGCGAGCGGTAGGCGCTGCCCAGCGCCGAATCCAGCGGGACGATCGACCATCCCCGCCCCTGCGCCACGCTCTCCAGCGCTTCTTCCAGTTCGTCGAAGTGATCGCTGCGGTGCCAGCGCGCCGGCAGCGGCAACTGCTGGCTTTCGAACCAGCGGAAGAACACGTAGTCGAACTCCTCGTAGGTCACGAACGGCAGCGAGGCGATCTGCGCCGCTCGGGGCGTGGCGCGACGTGCCTTGGGGCCGACCAGCGCCAGTTCCTCTTCGCCCAGCGGCACCGAGGCGATGCCGGCGGTCACCAGCGGACGATAGCTCACGCCCAGCGCCACCCGTCCGGTTTCCAGCAAGGCCAGCACCTGGCTGGCGGTGCGGAACAGCACTTCCAGCGGACGTTCGGGCGGCAGCAGCGATAGCAGGCGCGGCACCAGCCGATAGCGGCCGAAGCCGGACACGCAGGCGATCCGCAGCGGTTCGGCGGCGACGTCCTCGCGCACGTTCTGCCAGGCCTGGCCCAGATCCAGGTAGGCGCGCTCGATCGAGGCGGCCAGCACCCGGCCGCGCGGGGTCAGCACCAGCCGGCTGCCGCTGCGTCGGAACAGCGGCGTGCCGAGTTGGCGTTCGAGCTGCTGCAGGTCGTAGGTCACCGCCGAGGGCGATTTGTGCAGGCTGCGCGCGGCGGCATTGACGCCGCCCTCGGCGACCACGGTACGGAATACGGCCAGGCGGCGGAAATCGGGAAGCATCGGCCGGAGGAAAGCGGAAGGAACGCCGATGGTAAGCCGGGCACGAGCATTCCATGTCATCGAATGGCGACGCCGGGATTTGAAATGGCCGGGCGCGCGCGTCCGGCCTAGGCTGTCGCCATTCCCCCTTCGCCGGAAGTCCGCCATGCGATTGCTGTCCGCCTGCCTGCTGCTGGCTGCGCTGTTGCCCACCGCCCACGCCGCTTCCGCCGCCAGTCCGGCGGTGTCCGCCCGCGACAGTGGCGACGCTGCCCATCTGTTCGGTTACTGGCCCAAGCCCGGCCAGCGCGAAGCCTTCGACGAAGGGTATCGCCGCCATCTGGCCTGGCACCGGCAGGCCGGGGATCCGCTGGTGTGGTACGGCTGGTATGTCAGCGACGGCAAGCGCGCCGGGATGTTCGTCGACGGCAGTTTCGGCGCGCCGTTCGCAGCGTTCGACCGGCGCGTCGATCCGGCCGGCGACGGCGCCGACGCCGCGCGCAACGTCACCCCGTTCGTGGAACCGGCCCTGCGCGCCAGCTACCGGTTGCGCCGGGATCTGAGCAGCGGCTTCCCGCTGGAACGCTGGCAGCCTTCGCCACGCCTGCTGGTGACCCGCTACGTGGTCCGGCCCGGCGCGCGCGCGGCGTTCGAGCGGGCGGTCCGCCTCGCCCGGGCGGCGCTGCCGGCCGATGCGCCCGCGCACAGCTGGTACGAGCCGGTCAGTGGCGACGCGTCCGGCTATCTGCATCTGGTCGCGCTGCACGGCTGGCAGGACCATGACCGCGGCGACGGCAGCCTGGACGCCCTGCTCGCCCGATCCTCCGATCCACAGGCGGCGGACGCGGCCGCCGCGCTGGCCACCGCGGTGCTGTCGGCGGAAACCGAGACCTGGGAATACCGCGCCGACCTGAGCCTGATTCCCGCCCGCTGAACCGCCGGGTCCTTCCTGTGGGAGNGGATGCCGGCCACCCTTCGCGACTGACGTCGCTCCCACAGGGACGGTCCATCTTGCGGTGGGGGCGCGGACATGTCGGGGTTCCGGTCGCGACTGACGTCGCTCCTACGAGGGCTGTCCGGCGGACTGGCAACGATTCCTTGACGGGCTTCACCCGCAGTCGGAATTCCGGCACTAGACTTGCATCGGGAAAGACGACGAAATCACGATGCCGGCGCCACCGGGCGCCAGACCCTGACCGGGATGACCCCAAAGAACCGCGACATCCGCCTGGAACTGATCACCCTGCTGGGCGTGACCACGACCGTGGTGATCGCCGCCTTCGCGGTCTACCGCTGGCTGCACGGCGATTTCCTGGCGCTGGCGGTGGACGGGGTGATCGCCGCGGCGATTTTCGGCGTGGTGGTCTATGCCCGGAACAGCGGCAACAGCGCCCGCGCCGGCGATCTGCTGTGCCTGCTCAACTCCAGCGCCTGCCTGCTGGCGGTCTGGCTGATCGGCCCGATCGCCATCACTTGGCTCTACCTGGTCCTGCTGACCAACTTCTTCCTCGCCGACCGCCGGCTGGCGCTGGGCGCCGGCCTGGTGATGCTGGTGGTGCTGTGCCTGCTGCCGGGGATGTTCCCGGACGTGTTCCATGCGGTGTCCACCCTGGTGACGGCTGCGCTAACCGCGCTGTTCTCCTACATCTTCGCCACCCGCAGCCAGGACGACCGGGTCGAGTTGCAGGAACTGGCCTCGCTGGACGCGCTGACCAACGTGCCCAACCGGCGGATGATGGAGCGCGCGCTCACCCACGCGGTGGAACAGCAGACGCTGGGGCGCGGGCGGTACGGCCTGATCGTGCTGGACCTGGATCACTTCAAGGAGGTCAACGACCTCTACGGCCACGCCGCCGGCGACGACGCCATCGCCGATCTGGCCTCGATCCTGCGTTTCGAGATGCGCAAGGACGACCAGGTCTACCGGTTCGGCGGCGAGGAGTTCGTGGTGCTGCTGAAAGTCTCCAGCCGCGACGAGCTGGAATCGGCCACCGAGCGCCTGCGCAAGGCAGTGCGCGCGTCCCTGCGCGGGCCGGGCGGACGCATCACCATCTCGCTCGGCGGCGCCCTGCTCGGCCATGAACGCGACTGGCACGACTGGTTCTCGCGCGCCGACGCCGCCCTGTACCGGGCCAAGTCTAACGGCCGCGACAGCTACGTGATCGCCGAAGACCTGTTCTGACCCGCCGCGGCGATCGCGAACGGTTCGTTTGGACCGGGTAGGAGCGGCCTCCGGNCTCGCGGCCGGAGGCCGCTCCTACCCGGTTGTTCGGAGAAAACGACATCGTGAACGGGGCGACGCCCGTTTCCCGTCGCCGGACTGGAACGGGACTTGCAGCGTGGTGGTCGGTTTTCCCGACGCAGCGCCATGGCCGAACAGGACGAAAGCGGCGAACGCACAGAACAGCCCAGTGAAAAACGCCTGCGCGAAGCCCGCGAACAGGGCAACATCCCGCGTTCGCGCGAACTGGCGACGGCGGCGGTGTTCGGCGCCGGCGTGGTCGCGCTGCTGACCATGGCCATGCCGCTGGCGCGCGGCTCGCTGGGCTGGATGAAGATCGCGCTCAGCCCGGATCCGCAGCTGTTCAAGCACCCGGACCAGTTGTTCGGCCACGTCGGCAGTCTGCTGCTGCAACTGCTGTGGGTGATGCTGCCGATGATCGGATTGTGCCTGCTGGCCGGCTTCCTCGGCCCGGTACTGATGGGCGGACTGCAATTCTCCAGCAAGGCGCTGACACCGGATCTGAAGCGACTCAGCCCGATGGCCGGGCTCAAGCGCCTGTACGGCGCCGAGAGCGTGGCTGAACTGCTGAAGTCGCTGCTGCGCGTGGCCTTCATCGGCCTGGCCGCGGGCCTGAGCCTGAAGCTGGGCCTGAATTCCCTGCGCGAGCTGCTGACCATGCCGCTGGAGCAGGCTGTGCGCACCGGCATGGGCTTCGCTGGCGGCCTGCTGCTGGCCTGCGCCGGCGCGCTGGCGCTGCTGGCGGCCATCGACGCGCCGTACCAGAAGTGGAACTGGATGCGGAAGCTGAAGATGACCCGCCAGGAGTTGCGCGAGGAACTGAAGGAAAGCGAAGGCCGGCCGGAAGTGAAGGGCCGGATCCGGCAGATGCAGCACCAGCTGTCGCAACGCCGGATGATCGAGGAGGTGCCGACCGCCGACGTCATCGTGGTCAACCCGACCCACTACGCGGTGGCGCTGAAGTACGAGGCCGGCCAGATGGGCGCGCCGCGGGTGGTCGCCAAGGGCGTGGACGAAATCGCCCTGCGCATCCGCGAGGTCGCCGAGGCGCACCGGGTCGCCATCGTGTCGGCGCCGCCACTGGCACGCGCCTTGTATCGCGAAGGGCAACTCGGCCGGGAGATCCCCGTGAGACTGTATACCGCCGTCGCCCAGATCCTGTCCTACGTCTACCAGTTGCGCGCCTGGCGCAACGGCACCGTGGCCGAGCATCCGGACCTGCCGGCGGTGGACGTGGATGAGGGCAAGCCGGCATGAGCGCGGTGCCCAGCCCCACCTCCCGGGTGATGGACATGCTGCGCCACGGCCTGGGCGCGCCGCTGGTCGTGCTGGCGATGCTGGCGATGGTGATCGTCCCGCTGGCGCCGCCGGTGCTGGACGCGCTCTTCAGTTTCAACATCGCCATCTCGCTGGTAGTGCTGCTGGCGGTGGTCTACGTGCGGCGGCCGCTCGACTTCACCATCTTCCCGATCGTGCTGCTGATGACCACGATGCTGCGGCTGGCGCTCAACGTGGCCTCCACCCGCGTGGTGTTGTTGCACGGCCAGGACGGCCATGGCGCGGCCGGCAAGGTCATCGAGGCGTTCGGCGAATTCGTGGTCGGCGGCAATTTCGCGGTCGGCCTGGTGGTGTTCGCGATCCTGACCATCATCAACTTCGTGGTCATCACCAAGGGCGCCGGGCGCATCTCGGAAGTGTCGGCGCGCTTCATCCTGGACGCGATGCCCGGCAAGCAGATGGCGATCGACGCCGACCTCAACGCCGGCCTGCTGACCCGCGAGGAAGCCAAGGCCCGGCGCGAGGAAGTGCGTGAGGAAGCCGACTTCTACGGCGCGATGGACGGCGCCAGCAAGTTCATCCGCGGCGACGCCATCGCCGGCATCCTGATCCTCTTCATCAACCTGGTCGGCGGCCTGGCGATCGGCGTGCTCCAGCACGGCCTGCCGGTCGGCGAGGCCGCCAAGATCTATACCCTGCTGTCGATCGGTGACGGCCTGGTGGCGCAGTTGCCGGCGCTGCTGGTGTCCTCGGCGGTGGCGATGCTGGTCACCCGCGCCTCGCGCGCGCAGGACATGGGCAACGCGATGGTTGGCCAGGTGTTCGGCCAGCACAAGGCGCTGGCGGTGGCCGCCAGCCTGATCGGCGTGGTCGGACTGGTCCCGGGCATGCCCAATGTCGTGTTTTTGACGCTGGCCGCGGTGCTGGGCTACATCGCCTGGAAGCTGTGGAAGAAACAGCAGCCCGGCGCCGGCGGCGAAAGCGCCGCGGGCGCCGATCCCGCCCTGCCCGCGCCGTCCAACCCGCAGGCCGAACTGACCTGGGATGAAGTGCGTCCGGTGGACCCGCTGGGCCTGGAAGTCGGCTATCGGCTGATTCCGCTGGTGGACAAGGCCCAGGGCGGCGAACTGATGTCGCGGATCAAGGCGGTGCGCCGCAAGCTCACCCAGGATCTGGGTTTCCTGATTCCGCCGGTGCATATCCGCGACAACCTGGAACTGCCCTCCAACGGTTATCGCCTGCTGGTGCATGGCGTACCGGTGGCCACCGCCGAGATCCATCCGGATCGCGAACTGGCGCTGGATCCCGGCGGCGCGTTCGGCGCCCTCGACGGCATCCCCGGGCGGGATCCCGCCTTCGGCCTGGACGCCACCTGGATCACCCCGGGCCAGCACGCGATGGCCGAATCGCTGGGCTACACCGTGGTCGATGCCTCGACCGTGGTCGCTACCCACCTGTCGCACCTGGTCCGCGAACACGCGCCGGAACTGCTGGGCCACGAGGAGGTGCAGCAACTGCTCGCCAACCTCGGCAAGACCGCGCCCAAGCTGGTCGAGGATCTGACGCCCAAGACGCTCACCCTGTCCACGGTCGTGCGGGTGCTGCAGAACCTGCTGATCGAGCGCGTGCCGATCCGCCAGTTGCGCCGGATCGTCGAGGCGCTGGTCGAGTTCGGCCCGCAGAACCCGGATCCGGCCGCGCTCACCGCCGCCGTGCGTACCTCGCTGGGTCGTTTCATCGTCCAGGAAATCTCCGGCATGGCGCCGGAGCTTCCCGTCTACACCTTGGCGCCACAACTGGAACGTGTCTTGCAGGACAGCGTGCAGGGCGCCGGCGCCGCGCTGGAACCCGGCCTGGCCGAACGGCTCCACCAGAGCCTGGCTGATTGCGTCGCCCAGCAGGACGCGCGCAGCGAGCCGGCGGTGGTGCTGGTCCCCGGCGGCGTCCGCGCCGCGCTGGCCCGGCTGGTCCGCCACAGCGTCCCCACGCTGTCGGTCCTGTCCTACAGCGAAGTCCCGGAGGACAAGCGGTTGAAGCTGGTGGGGACGATTAGTTGATTGGATCGGGAATGGGGAATCGGGAATGGGGAATCGCAAAAGCGGACTCCCGTTGCGGAGACAGACGATGAAACGAATACGACACAACGATGAGAAACCCGGCCGCGTCAGCGCCATGAATTCTTCGATTCCCCAACCCCGATTCCCGATTCCCGGCCTCATCCCATGAAAATCAAACGTTTCGTCGCTCCCGACATGCGCACCGCCTTCGCGCTGGTCCGGCAGGAACAGGGGCCGGATGCGGTGATCCTGTCCAATCGCATGACCGACGACGGCGTCGAGATCGTGGCGGCCTCCAACTACGACGAGACGCTGGTGCAGCGCACGCTGGAGGCAATGCGTCCGGCCGAACCGGCGCCTTCGTTCGCGCGCGCCGCGCCGTCCGTGTCCGCCGAACCACGCGCCGCCGCCAACCGCCAGGCGACGGAGATGTCCCCGGCCGAAGCGGCCGCGGCCTACTTCAGCCGGGTCGCCGCCGCGGCGCCCATCGAATCGCGCCTGGCCGAGGAGTCGCGCGCCCCGGTCGAGCCGCCGTCGGCGTTCATCGCGCCGGTGCCCTCCTTCGCACGGGAAATCCCGGCCGAGCCGTCCGCGCCCGCCGCCTTCGCGCTGGATCCGATGTCGTTCGCCGCGCGCCTGGCCGCGAGCCTGCCGGCGGTGCCGGCGGAACTGTCCGCGGTGGCGCCGGCCCCCGCCACGCCCGTCGCCGCTCCGCAGCCGGAAGCCGTCGCGCCGGTGCTGAGCGTGGTCGCCGNCGAGGACGAGCAACTGGTGCAGATGCGCGCCGAACTGGCGGCGATGCGCGAGATGATCGAAGGCGAGATGCACCGCCTCACCGACGAGCGCCTGCGCGGCTCGCCGGTGCGCGCGCAGGCGATGGAGCTGCTGGACGACTACGGCTTCGACGCCGGCATCACCCGCGACGTCGCCGTGCAGATTCCCGCCGACACCGAGCTGCATCGCGGCCGCGGCCTGATGCTGGGCCTGCTGTCGCGCAAGCTGCCGATCCTGCCGGTGGATCCGTTGGAACAGGGCGGCGTGATCGCCCTGGTCGGACCGACGGGCGCCGGCAAGACCACCACCATTGCCAAGCTGGCCGCGGCCTACGCCGATCGCCACAACCCGCGCGACGTGGCCCTGGTCACCACCGACACGGTGCGCGTGGGCGGACGCGAACAGTTGCACAGCTACGGCCGCCAGCTCGGCATCGCCGTGCACGAGGCCGACAGCGACGTGCGCCTGGCCCAGACCCTGGAACGCCTGCGCGACTACAAGCTGGTGCTGATCGACACCGCCGGCATGGGCCAGCGCGACCGCAACCTGGTCGGCCAGCTCAACTGGCTGCGCGCCGCCGGGCAGGTGCATACCCTACTGGTGCTGCCGGCCAACTCGCATTTCGGCGATCTGGACGAAGTGGTCCGCCGCTTCAGCGGCGCCCAGCCGCACGGCGTGGTGCTGACCAAGGTGGACGAGACCGGCCGGCTCGGCAGCGCGCTGTCGGTGATCGTCGATCACCAGTTGCCGATGGCCTGGATCACCGACGGCCAGCGCGTGCCCGAAGACCTGCACCGCGCCAGCGCGCCCAACCTGGTGCTGCGCCTGGACCAGCTGCGCCGCGAAGCCGACGAACCCAGCCACGCGGAGGCCATCCATGTCGCATGAACACCTGCTGCAGACCAATCCGCGCAGCACGCCGCCGCTGACCGGCTCCTTCCATCCGGTCCGCGTGATCGCGGTGACCGGCGGCAAGGGCGGCGTGGGCAAGACCAACGTGTCGGTCAACCTGGCCGCCTCGCTGGCCGAGATGGGCAAGCGCACCCTGCTGATGGACGCAGACCTGGGCCTGGCCAACGTCGACGTGCTGCTTGGCCTGGCGCCGAAATACACATTGGCGGATCTGGTCGCCGAGCGCTGCCAGTTGGAGGACGTGCTGCTGGAAGGACCGGACGGCCTGCTGATCGTACCGGCCTCGTCGGGTTTCCGGCACATGGCCGAACTCTCGCCGGCCGAACACGTCGGCCTGGTCAACGTGTTCTCGGAACTGCAGCGCGCCCTGGACGTGATGGTGGTGGATACCGCCGCCGGCATCACCGACAGCGTGTTGACCTTCTGCCAGGCCGCGCAGGACACGGTGGTGGTGGTGTGCGACGAGCCGGCCTCGATCACCGACGCCTATGCATTGATCAAGGTGCTCTCGCGAGAGCGCGGCGTGGACCGCGTGCACGTCATCGCCAACATGGTCCGCGACCCCAACGAGGGCCGCAAGCTGTACGAGAAGCTGGCCCGCGTGTGCGAACGTTTCCTCGGCGACGTCGCCCTGCACTACCTGGGCGCGGTGCCGCAGGACGACTGGCTGCGCCGCGCGGTGCAGCGCCAGCAGGCGGTGGTGAAGGCGTATCCGGGCAGTCCGTCGGCGCGCGCCATCAACGAGATCGCCCGGGTCACCGCACGCTGGCAGCCGCCGTCCGGCGCCCGCGGCAATGTCGAGTTCTTCGTCGAACGCATGATCAACCGGAGCGTGCCAGCATGAACACCGGCGCCGCCCAATACCGTGCCGTCCAGAAAGCGGCGGCCACCGACTTCGTCACGGTGCACGCGGACCTGGTCCGCCGCATCGCCCATCACCTGGCCGCGCGCCTGCCCGCCAGCGTGGAGATCGACGATCTGATCCAGGCCGGCATGATTGGCCTGCTGGAGGCCTCGCGCAGCTACGACGCCGAACAGGGCGCCTCGTTCGAGACCTTCGCCTCGATCCGCATCCGCGGTTCGATGATCGACGAGATCCGCCGCGGCGACTGGGTGCCGCGCTCGGTGCACCGGCGGGCCCGCCAGGCCGCCGCCACCGTGCGCGAAATCGAACAGCGCACTGGCCGCGCCGCCATCGCCACCGAGGTCGCGTCGGCGATGGAGATGCCGCTGCCCGAATACCTGCGCCTGCTGGAGGACGCCGCCCGCGGCCAGGTGCTGAGCCTGGAATCGCACATCGAGGATCATGGCGAACCGCAGACCGCGGTCACCGGCGGCCCCAACCCGCAGCAACAACTCGAGCGCAGCGAGTTCCGCCAGTCGCTGATCAAGGCCATCGGCCAGCTTCCCGAGCGCGAACAGTTGGTCCTGTCCATGTACTACGAACAGGAACTCAACCTCAAGGAAATCGGCGCCGTCCTCGGCGTCAGCGAATCCCGCGTCTGCCAGATCCACGGCCAGGCCATGCTGCGCCTGCGTGGTCGGCTGAATGTGTTCGAGAGCGTGGATGCCGGGTTGGAGGATTGAGCGGGGATTGGGGAGTCGGGATTGGGGATTGGGGATTCGCAAAAGCCTTTGCTTTTGCCTCCCCCTTTGAAAAAGGGGGATTGAGGGGGATTTGCTTTGGGCGCCAACAGCAAGCGCTTCTCAACAGCCGAATGGCTGGTCAATCCCCCGTCGCCCGCTCCGCGGGCGCCCGCCCCCTTTTTCAAAGGGGGCTCTTTCAATCCCCAATCCCGAATCCCCAATCCCGGCCCAAAAGTTTCCCCGCCACCTGCCGATAAGGCTCTCGAGCCCCCTCTACCCTGCTGCACCCGGAGCCCTTCGTGACAGCCAACAAGAACATGCGGATCCTGATCGTGGACGACTTCTCGACGATGCGCCGCATCATCAAGAACCTCCTCAACGATCTGGGCTACACCAATACCGCCGAGGCCGACGACGGCTCCAGCGCGCTGACCGCGCTGGCCCAGGGCAGTTTCGACTTCGTGGTGACCGACTGGAACATGCCGGGCATGACCGGCATCGAACTGCTCAAGGCCATCCGCGCCGACGACCGCTTCAAGACCCTGCCGGTGCTGATGGTCACCGCCGAGGCCAAGCGCGAGCAGATCATCGAAGCCGCCCAGAACGGCGTGAACGGCTACATCATCAAGCCGTTCACCGCGCAGACCCTGGAAGAGAAACTCGGCAAGATTTTCGAGCGCCTCGGGGCCGCCGCCTGATGGCTGCGGTCATGGAAGCCGGCAGCGCCCGCGCCGCACTGGTCGAGCGCCTGCAGCACGCGCTGGACGCGCTGGAACAGGGCGACGAGGCCGGCTGGCGGCGCGAGCTGGACACCATCGCCGCCTGGCGCACGCAGCCGATGATGCAGGGACTGGGCCGGCTGGCCCGCGAACTGGCGCAGACGCTGGGCGAGCTGCCGCCGACCCACGGTGCCGGCGATCTCGACGACGCCTGCGCGCGCCTGGATCACGTGGTCGCGATGACCGAACAGGCCAGCCACAAGACCCTGGATCTGGCCGAGCAGTGCCGCGGCCTGGCCGACCAGCTCAAGACGACCGCGCTCAGCGCCGAACAGACCCGGCTGGTGGACCAGATCCGTTCCGGCCTGTCGGAAATGGCGCTGGCGCAGAGCTACCAGGATCTCACCGGGCAGATCATCCGCCGCGTCGCCGGCATCGTCCGCCGCGTGCACGAAGGCTTCGGTGAACTCGGTCTGCCGCCGCCGGAAAGGAAGAAGGACGACGGCCTGGCCGGTCCCGCGGTGGCGGGTCTGGACAAGGCGGCGTTCTCGCAGGACGACGCCGACGATCTGCTGTCGGGGCTCGGGCTCTAGCCGTCCGCCCACGCATCCCCGCCGATACCGAGCCGAACCATGTCCGCCGTCACGCCCGAAATCGCCGCCGACTTCCTCATCGAGGCCCAGGAAATCCTGGATCGCCTCGGCGAGCAACTGGTGACGCTGGAACAGGATCCCGGCGACAGCGAACAGCTCAACGCCGTGTTCCGCGGTTTCCATACGCTCAAGGGCGGCGCCGGTTTCCTCGGCATCCAGGCGATGGTGAACCTGTGCCACGCCGCCGAGGAAGCGCTGGGCATGGTCCGCGCCGGCAAGGCGACCCTGGAAGCGGATCATTTCGACGCCGCCCAGCAGTCGCTGGACTGGCTGCAGCGCATGCTCGACGCGGTCGCTGCCGGCGAGGAGCCGCCGCACGCGCCGGCCGCGCTGATCGCCCAGTTCGACGTCGATGCCGCGCCCGCGCCGGTCCGCGCGCCGGTGGCCGCGCCCGCCGCCGGCGGGAGTGATCTGATCACCGACGACGAGTTCGAGGCCCTGCTCGATCAACTGCATGGCGGCGCCCCGCCGACCACCCCCGCCCTCCCCGTGGGCGGGGATCTGATCAGCGAGGACGAATTCGAGGCCCTGCTGGATCAACTGCACGGCGGCGCCGTGCCCGGCGCCACGATCGCCCGCCCTGCGCCCGCCGCCGCGCCCCAGTCCGCGCCGGTACGCCCGGCCGCGCCCGCCCCGGCCTCACCGGCCCGTCCGGCGCGCGCCGGCGAGGCCGAGCAGACCATCCGCGTGGACACCAAGCGACTGGACGCGATCGTCAATCTGGTCGGCGAACTGGTGCTGTCTCGCAATCGCCTGAAGACCCTGCGCGCGCGCCTGCGCGACGAGGAACTGGATCGCGCGGTCAGCGGCCTGGACATCGCCACCGCGCGCCTGCAGAACGCGGTCATGCGCACCCGCATGCAGCCGGTGGGCAAGGTGTTCTCGCGCTTCCCCAAGGTCGCCCGCGACGTCGCCCGCTCGCTCAGGAAGGAAGTCGATCTGGAGCTGATCGGCGCCGATACCGAGCTGGATCGCAACCTCGTCGAGGCCTTGTCCGATCCGCTCGTGCACCTGGTCCGCAACGCCATCGACCACGGCATCGAGCTGCCCGATCTGCGCGAGGCCACCGGCAAGCCGCGCAGCGGCCAGGTACGGCTGGCGGCGCAGCAGGAAGGCGACTACGTCACCATCGAGATCCGCGACGACGGCGCCGGCATCGATCCGGAGCGGCTGCGCGACAAGGCGCTGGAAAAGGGCCTGATCGAACCGGAAGCCGCCGCCCGCCTGTCGCACGACGAATGCCTGCAGCTGATCTTCCTGCCGGGCTTCTCGACCAAGACCGAGATCACCGACATCTCCGGCCGCGGCGTCGGCATGGACGTGGTGCAGTCGCGCATCCGCGAACTCAGTGGACAGATCCAGATCCATTCGCAGCTCGGCCGTGGCAGCCGCTTCCTGATCCGGGTGCCGCTGACCCTGGCGATCCTGCCGACCCTGCTGGTGCAGGCCGGTGATCCGGTCTACGCGCTGCCGCTGGCGCGGGTGATGGAAGTGCTGCACGCGCCGGCCTCCAGCCTGCGCTGGTTCGACGGCCAGGCCGTGCTGGATCGACAGTCCACCACCCTGCCGCTGGTGGATCTGCGGCGCTGGCTGGGCGTGGAGGCGGTCAAGGCACCGCTGCTGACCATCGTGGTGCTGCAGATGGGCGACCAGCGCTTCGGCCTGGTCGTGGACCAGGTGCGCGGGCGCGAGGAAGTGGTGATCAAGCCGCTGCCGCGCGCGGTGCGCGGCCTGCGCGGCTATGCCGGCGCGACCCTGATCGGCGACGGCCGCATGGCGCTGATCCTGGACGTCGACGGCCTGCGCGAAGCGGCCGCATGAATCCGCGCCACCCGCTCCCTTCCCCCGCTCGCGGGGGAAGGTGCCGAAGGGCGGATGGGGGCAACACGCCCCCCGTAAAGGGGAACACGCTTCGCTGCTTTTTTACACACACGAATGCCGCCCCGAAGGAACAGACCGGTCACGGACTCGCGGATTCGTTGCGCTGGCGGGAGCTCGCGGCCGGAGGCCGCTCCTNCATTGCGGCAAACCTGAAACAAACCGGTAGGAGCGGCCTCCGGCCGCGAGCCCTTCCGCCCCCCAACCGAAAGCCGAACAGACCCCGCTAGCGCGCCCGTCCCCAACCCGCCAACTCAAGTCCGGACCGCCAGCGCCGATACCACTGCATATGGACATCTTCAGCCTCATCGGTCTCATCCTCGCCCTGGTCGCCCTGGTCGGCGGCAGCATCCTCAAGGGTGCCGGCGTGTCGTCGCTGTGGTCCTCGGCGGCCTTCGTCATCGTCATCCTCGGCACCGTCGCGGCCATCCTGGTGCATACGCCGCCGGCGGTGTTCAAGCGCGCGGTGTCGATTGCGCGCTGGGTGATCCGCCCGCCGGGCGCCGATCACGACGGGCTGGTCGCGCAGATCGTCGAGTGGAGCAACATCGCCCGCAAGCAGGGCCTGCTGGGGCTGGAGCCGCTGGTCAACGAACAGAGCGATCCGTTCCTGAAGAAAGGCCTGCAGATGCTGGTCGACGGGCTGGAGCCGGAGGCCATCCGGCACATGCTGGAAATCGACCTCAACAGCCAGGAGCACCAGGATCTGGCCGCGGCCAAGGTGTTCGAGGCGATGGGCGTGTATGCGCCGACGCTGGGCATCATCGGCGCGGTGTTCGGCCTGATCGCGGTGATGAAGAACCTGGCCGATCCGAGCAAGCTGGGCCACGGCATCGCCGCCGCGTTCACCGCGACCATCTACGGCATCGCCTCGGCCAACCTGTTCTTCCTGCCGGTCGCCAGCAAGCTCAAGAGCGTGATCGGCGGGCAGAGCCGCGAGCGCGAGATGATCATCGAAGGCCTGATCGCGATTGCCCAGGGCGAGAACCCGCGCAACATCGAATCCAAGCTGGCCGGCTTCCTGCACTGATCGGGCACCCGCATGGCACGCCGGAAATCCCACGAGGAACACGTCAACCACGAGGCCTGGGCCATTCCCTATGCCGATCTGATGACGTTGCTGCTGGCCTTCTTCGTGGTCATGTACGCCATCTCCACCCTCAACGAGGGCAAGTACCGGGTGATGGCCGACGCGCTCACCGCCGCGTTCGGCGGCGCGCCGCGCACGATCAATCCGGTCCAGGTCGGCAATCACCAGCTGCAGGGCGCCGATTTCGATCGCCCCTCGCCGATCAAGTCCGGCGCCAAGCAGGGCCCCTCCGCCCCCTCGCCGGCACCCAACGTGACCCTGCTGGCGGCGATGGCCTCGCAGATGAACATGAGCGTGGACGCCAAGGGCATGCAGAACGCCCACCAGCAACTCGACGCCATCGCCGACAACATAGAGAAGGCGCTGGCGCCGCTGGTCGACCAGAAGCTGGTGGTGGTGCGCCGCGCCGAACTCTGGCTGGAAGTGCAGATCAACAGCGACATCCTGTTCGCCACCGGCTCGGCCGCCCTGGAGCCGGCCGCGCAGAGCACCGTGTCCAGCCTGGCCGACGTGCTGGCCGGCGTGCCCAACGGCGTGCGCGTGGAAGGCTACACCGACGACCGTCCGATCCGGACCTACCAGTTCCCGTCCAACTGGGAACTGTCGGCGGCGCGCGCGGCCAGCGTGGTGCACCTGTTCGTGCGCGACGGCATTCCGCCGGAACGACTGGCGATGATCGGCTACGGCGAGTTCCGTCCGATCGGCGACAACGCCACCGTGGAAGGCCGCAACAGCAACCGCCGGGTGTTGCTGGTGATCCTGGCCAGCGAGGGCGAACACGCGCCGGGCGGATCGCTGCCGGCGATCGCCGCCGCACCCCCGCTGCCGGCGATCGCGCCGGCGCAGGCCGAAACATTGACGCCCGCGACGGCCGCCGACGCCGACGCGATGGCGCCCACCCTTGAAGGAGGATCCAACTGATGCGCGTGTGGGCAATCGCCAACCAGAAGGGCGGCGTGGGCAAGACCACCACCACCCTGGCGCTGGGCCGTGGCCTGGCGATGCGCGGCCAGCGCGTCCTGCTGATGGATCTGGATCCGCACTCCTCGCTGACCCGCGCCTTCGGCCTGCCCGCCGAGCCGGCGCCGTCCGGCGTGCTGGATCTGTTCGACCAGCCGACCGCGGAACTGGGCCCGCTGGTTCGCGAGACCGGCATCGACAATCTGTCCTTCGTCGCCGCGCAGACCGCGCTGGCCACGCTGGAACGTCGCAGCGCCACCCAGCCCGGACTGGGCATGGCGCTGGCCAACGCGCTGGCGCGCGGCGGCCAGGACTACGACTACGTGCTGTTCGACTGCCCGCCCACGCTCGGCCTGCTGATGGTCAACGCGCTGGCCGCCGCCGATCGCGTGATCATCCCGACCCAGACCGAACCGCTGGCGCTGCATGGCCTCAACGGCATGTGCCGGACCGTGGACATGATCGAACGCTCGCGCCGCCGTCCGCTGCCGGCCTCGGTCCTGCCCACCCTGCACGACAAGCGCACCCGCACCGGCAACGACACCCTGCGGCAGATGCAGGAGACCCACGGCGATCGCGTGTGGGACGACGCCATTCCCAACGACACCCGCATCTGCAGCGTCGACGAACTTGTCAAGCCGCTGTCGGCCGGCCAGTACCCGGGCCGCGGCCTGTCCGCGTACCGCCGCGCGCTCGAATGGTTGCTGGGCTGCGATCGCGTGCAGATGGAGCAGGCCGCGTGAACGCGCAACCGGCGCTGGACGACTATCTGAGGGATCTGCTGGGCGGCGACGTCGCGCCCGCGATCGCCCCGGCCGTCGCCGCGCCGGCTCCGCCGCAGCCGTTCCTGGCGGTGGTGAATGCTCCGGCGCCCGCGCAGGCGGACATCGCGTCGCCGAACCTGCCTGCTGCCCTGCCCGCCGTCGTGGCGGAGCTTTCGACGGCCGGCGTGCCGCACGATGACGCCGAGGCATTCGATCCGATGCACGAGGAAGTCCTGGAACGCTTGCTGGCGACCACCCGCGGCATCGCGGTGGCCGACGATCCCGATGCCATCCTCGCGCTCCAGCAGGTCGAAGCCGCGCCGGCGATGAGTGCACCGGCGACTGCCACCGAGCGCGCGCCCATGACCGTCGAAACCGTGGCTGTCGAAACCATGCCTGTCGAAATCGCGGCCATCGAACCTGTCTCCATCGAATCCGAACCGCTCGAAACCCCGTCCGTGGACAGCGCACCGGCGGCAGCACCACCCGCGATGGCGCCGATGGCCGCGGCGGATCTGATCACCGACGACGAATTCGAGGCGCTGCTGGACCAGTTGCACGGCGGCGCGGCGCCCGGCGCACAGGCGCCCGCCGGTGCCGCGACGGCGCAGGCCGAGCCGACTCCGCCCGCGCCAATGTCCGTCGCCGCGGCACCCGCGCCGGCCACCGTTCCGTCCCGACCGGCGCCACCGCCTCCCGCGCGTCCCGCATCTTCGTCGCCCGCCATCCCCGCCTACGCCAAGCCGGTGTTCGACATGCTGCAGAGACAACGCGACGACGAGGACAACGCCCCGGCCAGTTCGCCGCACGGCGAGCGCCGGCGCGCCAGCGACCGCACCACCCGCTGGCTGCGGATGCGCTGCGACGACCAGCACTACGCACTGGAACTGCTGAAGGTGCAGGAAGTCGTCCTGCCGGCCACCCTGCTGCCACTGCGCGGCGCGGCCGCGCACATGCTGGGCGTGATGAACCTGCGCGGCCAGGTCGTGCCGGTGATCGACCTGGGCCTGTACCTGGGACGCGCCGAAATCGTCCCCGACAGCCAGGTACGCATCGTGGTGCTGGAGGAAAACGGCGAAATCCTCGGCCTGCGCGTCTCGGCGGTGGAGGACGTCACCCGCCTCACCGAGCAGCAGATCGAACCGCCGGACAACACCCGCATGTGCCGCATCACCCATCCGTTGTTTCGCGGCGTCGCCCGGCTCTCCGGGCGTACGGTGATTTTGCTGGATGCTTCGGAGTTGTTGGGCTGAGGGGCCGGGATTCGGGATGACCGGCCATGCGGCCGTTGAAAGCCGGGATTCGGGATTGGGGATTGGGGATTGGGAAAGCCAAGCTTTTCCTCCCCCTTTGAAAAAGGGGGACCGAGGGGGATTTGCTCTTGGCGCCAAGCAAATCCCCCGTCGACCGCTACGCGCCCGCCCCCTTTTCCAAAGGGGGCTATCCATGCTCGTTCCCGCGGTACATCCCAAGTCGCGACGCACTTCCCACTTTTCCACGCGCCGGCTCAAGACCTGCCCGGTCCGGCCGATACCACGCAGGAACCGACCCATCGGAGCGATGATGAGCGCAGTACCCCTGGGCGCGGACCTCGGCATCGAGGCCGCCAGCGATCTGAAGCAGCAACTGGTGCCGCACCTGGCCCAGCCGCAGCCCTTGCTGCTGGATGCCGGGACCGTGCAACGCGTGCACACCGCCAGCCTGCAGGTGCTGTGCACCTTCTTCCGCGAACGCGAACAGGCCGGCCGCGCCACCGCCTTCGCCGGCAGCAGTCCCGCCTTCCGCGACGCCGCCCGCCTGCTGGGCCTGGCCGATCGGCTGGGTCTTTCCCCTTCCGACAACAACGATTCTAAAACTGTGGAGAACGCCGCATGAGCGCACGTATTTTGGTGGTGGACGATTCGGCCTCGATGCGCCAGATGGTCGCCTTCGCCCTGACTTCCGCCGGATACGCCGTGGACGAGGCCGAGGACGGCCAGGTGGCCCTGGGCCGCGCGCAGGGACAGCGCTTCAATGCGGTGGTCACCGACGTCAACATGCCGAACATGGACGGCATCGCGCTGATCCGCGCCCTGCGCGGACTGCCCGACTACAAGTTCACCCCGCTGCTGATGCTCACCACCGAATCGGCCGCCGACAAGAAGGCCGAGGGCAAGGCCGCCGGCGCGACCGGCTGGCTGGTCAAGCCGTTCAATCCGGAACAACTGGTCGCCACCATCCAGAAAGTCCTGGGCTGATCCGCGCCCGCTTTCGACGACTTCCGCCCTTTCCTGACGCCGCCCGGGTTCCGCACCGATGAACATGGACATGCAACGCTTCCACGCCACCTTCTTCGAGGAAAGCCGCGAAGGGCTGGAAGCGATGGAAGCGGGCCTGCTGCAACTGGAACAGGGCAACCGCGACGGCGAGCTGATCAACTCGATTTTCCGCGCCGCGCATTCCATCAAGGGCGGCGCGGCCACCTTCGGCTTCGACGCGGTCGCCGGCCTGACCCACGTGCTGGAAACGCTGCTGGACGAACTGCGCGCCGGCAAGCGCGACGTCGCCACCCCGGCGATCGACGCGATGCTGGCGTCGGTGGACGTGCTGCGCAG
Organism: Pseudoxanthomonas sp. 22568; assembly: GCF_052044485.1. NCBI lineage: Bacteria > Pseudomonadati > Pseudomonadota > Gammaproteobacteria > Lysobacterales > Lysobacteraceae > Pseudoxanthomonas > Pseudoxanthomonas sp. 22568. The sequence goes on along the minus strand of NZ_JBQENC010000021.1, from coordinate 4,496 downwards.
CCTGCTGGCCGAAGCCGAGCACGGCCATCCCGCGGATCCGGCGGGGGTCAAGGACGTGCACGCGCGCCTGACCGCGGTGCTGTCCGGCGACGCCGCGCCCGCCGCCGGCGCCGCGCCGGCGGCGAAGGACGCCGCGCCGGAAGGCTGGCGCATCGGTTTCACCCCGGCGCCCTCGCTGTTCATGACCGGCAACGATCCGCTGCGGATCCTGCGCGAACTGGAGCATCTGGCGCCGCTGGAAGTCGCCTGCCGGATCGATCGCCTGCCCGGCTTCGAGCAGATGGATCCGCTGGAAGCCTATCTGGCCTGGGATCTCGGCCTGCTCGGGCCGGTGCCGCGCACCGCCGTCGAGGAAGCCTTCGCCTGGGTCGTCGATGACTGCGAACTGGATATCCAGCCGATCCCCGCCGCGATCGCCGCGCCGTCTGCTCCGGTCGAGGCCATCACCCTCGCCGCTGCCGGCAACGCCGGCGCCGCCGCGCCCGCGCCGGCCGGCAACGACACCGCCGAGAGTTCAATCCGCGTCAGCGTCGACAAGATCGACGGCCTGATCAACCTGGTCGGCGAACTGGTGATCACCCAGGCGATGCTCAAGCAGGTGTCCGGCCTGCTGGATCCCGGCCAGTGCGAACGCCTGTTCGCCGGCCTGGACCTGCTGGAACGCAACACCCGCGATCTGCAGGAAGCGGTGATCGGCGTGCGCATGCTGCCGGTGGACGCGGTGTTCCGCCGCTTCCCGCGCCTGGTCCGCGACCTGTCCTCGCGCCTGGGCAAGCAGGTCCGCCTGCGCACGATTGGCGAGGGCACCGAACTGGACAAGGGCCTGATCGAACGCATCGCCGATCCGCTGGTGCACCTGGTGCGCAACGCGATCGATCACGGCCTGGAAATGCCCGACACCCGCCGCGACGCGGGCAAGGACGAAACCGGCACCATCACCCTGGCCGCTTCGCATCAGGGCGGCCACATCGTCATCGAGGTCAGCGACGATGGCCGCGGCCTCAACCGCGAGCGGATCCTGGCCAAGGCCGCCGAGCGTGGCCTGCACGTGCCGGAGAATCCTTCCGACGCGCAGGTCTGGGATCTGATCTTCCAACCCGGCTTCTCCACCGCCGACGCGGTCACCGATCTGTCCGGCCGCGGCGTCGGCATGGACGTGGTGCGCCGGAACATCCAGGCGTTGGGCGGCGAAGTGCAGCTGGAAAGCAGCGCCGGCCACGGCACCCGCGTGGTGATCCGGCTGCCGCTGACCCTCGCCATCCTTGACGGCATGACCGTCGCGGTGGGCGAGGAAACCCTGATCCTGCCGCTGGGCTACGTGCTGGAAGCGCTGCAACCGCAGGCCGAGGACGTGCGCACGCTGGCCGGCGAAGGCCGCGTGCTGCGCGTGCGCGGCGAATACCTGCCACTGTTGTCGCTCAACGAGTTCTACCGCTACGGCCATGCGCGCGTCGCCCAGCCGTTGGTGGTGGTGGTCGAGGGCGACGGCCAGAAGCTGGCACTGGAAGTGGACGAGCTGCTCGGCCAGCAACAGGTCGTGGTCAAGAACCTGGAAAACAATTACCGGCGCGTGGACGGGATTTCCGGCGCCACCATCCTGGGCGACGGCCGCGTCGCCCTCATCGTCGACGTGGGTGGACTGGTGCGCTCGCTGCGCATGCCGCAAGCCGCCTGATCGCCCCGCCACCTCTCCTCTTCACCGCCGCCTGCACGCGTGGCCGCCTCCGGGTGGCCGCGCAGGGCGTGCGCTTGCCAGATCCTTCCATCATGAAATCCGCTGTCGTTTCCCGCCATTCCCTCGCCCTGATTCCGCTGCTGGCCCTCTCCGCCCCGTACGCCTCCGCCGCCGAAGGCGACGCCACCGGCACGCAGCTCAAGCCGTGGCCGCCGCGCATCGTGTTCGCCAACGGCACCGAGCTGGCCGCCACCGGCAACTACGCCTACGATCTGGTCCGCTTCGACGGCGAGGGTTACGGCACCGCCGCCACCGCGCTGGAGGACGACGAGGACTTCCGCCGCAAGGAGTTCGGCTTCACCCTCAAGCGCAAGGGCGTCTACGACGTCACCGCCAGCTACGACTTCCATGCCGACACCTGGATGGACGTGGCGTTGCGGGTGGAAACCAGGGCGCTGCTCGGCCACGACGCCGGCAAGCTGCGCATCGGCCAGTTCAAGTTGCCGGTGGGTTCCGAGGGCTATACCTCCACCCGCGCCGGCAGCTTCCTGGAGAACTCGCTGCCGACCCAGGCGTTCTACGAAAGCCGGCGTGTCGGCGTGGAATGGGCATTCGAGCGCCCCGCCCATCTGTGGAACCTGGGCTACTTCTTCGGCAACGATCTGCAGGGCAACAACCGCGGCACGACCCTCGCCGCGCGCGCCGCGTGGACCCCGCGCAAGCAGGCCGGGCACGTGCTGCACCTGGGGCTGTCGGCGTCCGAGGAACATCCGCACAGCGAAGTGAATGGACGCGGCCAGACCGTGCTGCCCGGCGTGCGCTGGCGCGCGCGCCCGGAAACCGCGCTCACCGACACGCGGCTGGTCGATTCGGGCAGCCTGAGCCGGGTGGACCGCATCCGCCGCGAAGGCGTGGAAGCGCTGTGGATCGAAGGCCCCTGGTCCCTGCAGGGCGAGTACCTGCGCCAGCGGACCACCCGCGACGCCGGCCTGCGCGGTTACTCCGCCGATGGCTGGTATGTCGCCGGCAGCTGGCTGCTCACCGGCGAATCGCGCGTCTACAACGCCGGCAACGTCGCCAACCCGGTGCCCGCGCATGCCTACGGCGCGTGGGAACTGCTGCTGCGCCACAGCCGCATCGACCTGGACAACGACGGCATCCGTGGTGGCCGCGAGAACAACTGGACGCTGGGCGTGAACGCCTATCTCAACCGCTACTTCCGCCTGCAGGCCAACCTGACCCGGGTGGATGCCCAGCGGGCGGGACGGCGGGCGGATCCACGCCTCCTGCAACTGCGCGCGCAGTTCTATTTCTGATTCAACCTGCCCGGCCAAGCCCCGCGTCCGCGCCACGCGTGGACGCGGCGCCGGATTACGTTTCGACGTCGGGCGCGCCCTTACGACCAACGCACCGTCAAGTTCCAGGCGGTGCCGCCGCTAGTAGCGGCATGACATTCCGTCACCGACGCACGCGGCCACACGGGGAGGCTCCGCGCGCCGTTCCTCCTGGAGAGAGAAGCAAGCAATGAACTGGTTCCGCAACCTGCCGATCGCCCGCAAGCTGGCGGTGGCCTTCACCGTCACCGTCATCCTCACCGTCCTGCTGGGCGCCCTGTCGCTGTGGCGGCTGTCGGTGGCCAACGCGCAGATGCTCGCCGTCAACGAGAACTGGATGCCCGCTGTCCAGCACCTGGGCGAAATGCGCGCCCAGCTCGGCGAGTACCGCACCTACGAGCAGTCGCAGCTGACCAAGCAGGGCCAGCCGGAGGAAATCGCCGACTACGAGAAGAAGCTGGTCGATACCCGCAAGCTGATCGACGCCGAGGAAGCGGCGTACAACGCCATCCCCACCGAATCAAGCGCGAAGGAAAAGGCGATTTACGAAAAGGTGAAGAAGGCGCGCGCCGCCTACTTCGAGGCGCACGACCGCATCTCGGCGGCGGTGGCGGCCGATGATTTCGAGGCCGCGAAAGCCATCTCCACCAACGAATCGCGCTTCCTGCGCCGCGAACTGTTCAACCAGCTCAAGGCACTGTCGCAGTACAACGTGGACAATCTGGCGGCGGAGGTCGCCGCTTCCGAGCGCGCCTACTCGCGCACCGTGCTGGCGATGTGCGTCGGCCTGGGCGTGGCGGTGCTGCTGGCGGTGTTCCTGGCCATCGCCATCACGCGCTCGATCACCGGCCCGCTGGCCCAGGTCGTGCGCGCGGTGAACGCGGTGTCGCGTGGCGATCTGTCGATCAAGGTCGAACGCGGCCACCGCGACGAGTTGGGCCAGATGCTCGCCTCCACCGACGAGATGATGAAGATGCTGCGTCGGTTTTCCGACGAGACCCAGCACATGGTCCACATGCACGCCGGCGAGAACATCTCCCAGCGCGTGTCGGAGGATTTCCCCGGCGTGTACGGCGACCTGGCGCGCGGCATCAACACGATGATGTTCGAACATCTGGACGCCATCGTCGACGCCATCGCCATCCTCAACCGCTACGCGATGGGCGATCTCTCGCAGGACGCGCGCCGCCTGCCCGGCCAGCGGGCGATGCTGCACGAGTCGATGGATCGCGCCAAGGCCAGCCTGGCGGCCATCAATGGCGAGATCAAGCGCCTGGCGGCCGCCGCGTCCGTGGGTGATTTCAGCCAGCGCGGCGACGCACAGCGCTTCGAACATGATTTCCGGGTGATGATCGACGGCCTGAACGCAATGATGGCGGTCAGCGACACCAACCTGGGCCAGTTGTCGCAACTGCTCCAGGCCATCGCCCGCGGCGATTTGACCGCCCGCATGGACGGCGATTTCCACGGCGTGTTCGCCCGCATGC